>ONVE01000141.1 GCA_900321215.1 uncultured Eubacterium sp.
AAGCTCTGCAGGAAGAGAGTCGCCTGATCTATATACCATTGTTGCCGGATAATCGATACCGTGCTTTTCACACAGCTGATAGAAAAGCTCCTTCTGCTGAAGGCTGTCCATAAGATCAAAATCGATATAAGGTGCGATGGCGTTTGCAGGAAGCTCTGATTTGTGCTTACTGATAAGTGCAACATACGAGTCGCCGCAGCCTATGGTAAGTATCTTCTTATCCTTATGCTTTCCGCAGAATTTTCTGACAGTATCAAGGAATACTTCGTCTGTATCAATGGCCTGGTTTGCTGTATATTCTGTAATCCTGCTGCCGTAGCTCGGACCTGTTGCAAACTTTCCGAAAACGTAAGATTTAACCTGATACTCCTCATAAAATGCTCTGGCAACACTGTAGGTGTTGATATCGCCGCCGAAGAGCATAGGTATGAAGGATTCTTCTCTGAATTTCATTTTAATGTCCTTCTTTCTGTATTTTATTACTGACTTATACTTTATGCCTTGGTCATAACCGGTGTCCGTGCCGGCGTCAGTAGTGATGCTGTATTAATAAAACAAGCTACAGTATAGCACTTTCGCGGGATATAGTGAAGAGCAACTTTTTAAAGAGTGATAAAGACATAAAGTTATTAATTTAAGTGGGAATTATGACGAAATTTTAATTGTAAGATTCGACATATTTGGTATAATAATAAATGTGTAATATTATGATCGAAGGAAGATGTAATGGAAAGAAAAATGTTAGGAATACTCGGGGGAATGGGACCCGAGGCAACTGAATTATTATATAAAAAGATCATAGAGAAGACTGCGGTTTCCGGAGACAGGGATCATCTTGATATACTTATATTCTCGCATGCGACCATACCGGACAGAACAGAGTGCATACTCTGCGGAAAGCAGGCGTATCTGTGGGATATTCTGAAGAAGGATATTGAAATGCTGAAGCTTGCGGGCTGTGAATATTTTGCGGTTCCGTGCAATACCTGTCATTTCTTTGCTGACAGATTTAATGAACTGACAGACGGGCGTTTCATAAATATGATAGAAGAGACTGCCGCCTATGCTGCCTCAAGACATGTTAAGAAGGTGGGCGTTATGGCGACAGACGGAACGGTTCAGAATGATATGTACGGAAAGGCTCTCCGTGCTCACGGAATTGAAGCTGTTTATCCTGATGCCGAAGGACAAAAGAAGGTCATGTCCATCATTTATGATGAGATCAAAGCGGGCGAGAAGGGAGACAGACATAAATTCATGGAGGCAGCGGAACCGCTCAGGACAGCGGGCTGCGAGGCTATCATTCTTGCATGTACCGAGCTTTCGGTATTTAATGTGAATTATGGACTTAATCCGGACTATTATATAGATGCTCTTAACGTGCTTACCAGAGCCTGCATTGAGAAATGCGGTGCCAGGTATATGATCTGACAAAAAGGAGGTAAAGCCATGAACAGAAAGATTGTTATCACAATTGCCAGAGAACACGGATCGGGCGGTCTCAAGGTAGGAAAGAGACTGGCTGAGGAGCTGGGTATCAACTGCTATGACAGTGAGATGTTCCAGCTTGTTTCCGACAGCAAAAATCTTAGGGACAATCATGTTGCTCATGACGACAGGATCAAGGGAACCTCTCTTTTTTCTGTTGCAAGGACTAAATATGCAGATCATGAGGGCGAAGAGCTTCCTAAGGAAAGTGATGATTTCCTGTCAATGAAGGACCTTTTTGAATATCAGTCGGAGATAATACGTGCTCTTGCAGATAAGGAGCCATGCGTCATCGTTGGAAGATGTTCGAATTACATCCTGAAGGACAGGGCAGATGTTATAAGTGTTTTCATCCACGCATCCATTGAGTACAGGGTAAGGCGTATTTCATATGTTCACGATATGCCTGAGAAGGAGCTTATATCCTATGTAAACAGCCGCGACAGACACAGAGCGGATTATTATAAATATTATACCGGGCATGACTGGAAAAATGCCAGATATTATGATATTTCCCTCAGTACAGAGCGTTTCGGCATCAGCGGATGTGTTGAAGAGATAAAGAGATTTATCAAATGCAGATACGGTGAAGTATTCTGAAAAAAAGAGTAGGGTAAAAGGATTTTTATGAACATTTCCGGTGACGGATTAAAGAGATTCAGGGGTTCTCTTTACTTGAATGAACCGGGCAAATATGATAAAATATTACAGGTGTTTTGTAAAAAATGTAATGGCGGAGGAGTAGGAATGAAAAAGATAGCTTATATTGCTTCTGAATGCGTACCATTTATCAAGACAGGCGGTCTTGCCGACGTAGTAGGAACGCTTCCTAAAAAATTTGACAGGAATGAATATGATGTAAGGATAATCATGCCGAACTACATGTGCCTTCCTGAAAAGTACAAGAGTAAAATGAAATATATCACGCACTTTAACATGGACATTGGCTGGAAGCAGCAGTATGTCGGAGTGATGTACCTTGAGTATGAAGGCGTTCCAGTATATTTTATCGATAATGAATATTATTTCAATGGTTTTAATATATATGGTGATGTGAAGTGGGATATCGAGAAGTTCTGCTATTTCAGCAAGGCTGCTTTATCAATACTTCCAGGAATCGGTTTCCAGCCTGATATAATTCATTGCCATGACTGGCAGTCAGGTATGGTTCCTGTTTATCTTAAAACACTTTTCGCTAGCAATCCTTTCTACAGCAATATGAAGTCTGTAATGACTATCCATAATCTTCAGTTCCAGGGCAGATGGGATATCAAAACACTTCAGGAGTTCTCAGGACTTCCGGGTTATCTTTTCACACCGGACAAGCTTGAGATTGATAAGGACGGAAGTATGTTAAAGGGTGGTCTTGTTTATGCAGACAAGATCTCGACCGTTTCAAATACTTATGCACAGGAGATACAGACACCGTATTACGGCGAAGGACTCGACGGACTCTTAAGAGCAAGATGGCAGTCTCTGTGGGGTATCGTAAACGGTATCGATTATCAGGTATGGGATCCTAATACAGATCCTAAGATTGCAAAGAATTACAATATTGACAATTACAGATATGATAAGGTTTCAAATAAGCTGGCTCTTCAGAGAGAGCTTGGACTTCCTGAGGATCCGAATGCATACATGATCGGTCTTGTTTCAAGACTTACGGATCAGAAGGGACTTGACCTTATCGACCGCATAATGAATGATATCATGACTGACGGAACCCAGCTTATCGTTCTGGGTACCGGTGACAGAAGATACGAGGATATGTTCAGATATTATCAGGGTATTCATCCTGCAAAGATATCTGCAAATATCTATTTCAGTGATGATCTGTCACACAGAATATATGCTTCCTGCGATTCCATGCTGGTTCCTTCAAGGTTTGAGCCTTGCGGACTTACTCAGCTTATGGCTCTCCGTTACGGAACTCTTCCTATCGTCAGAGAGACAGGAGGACTTAAGGATACAGTTATCCCTTACAATGAATATGAGGGAACAGGTACAGGATTCTCATTTGCAAATTATGATGCATTTGATCTTCTTAATACCATTAATTATTCGAAGAAAGTATTCTTCGATGATAAGGATGCATGGGCAGGACTTCAGTACAGAGCTATGCAGCAGAATTACAGCTGGGATAATTCAGCTAAGCTTTATGAGCAGATGTACAATGAACTGTAATTAGAAAAGCATTATCTTTCATAACGCCGTCTGCAAATGGCAGATGGCGTTATGATGTCTATAACGATATACAGAATTAAAGTAACGGAAGGGTTCGGTTATGGCTTTTGACGGAATAATGATTAACAGCATAGTAAAGGAAGTAAGGGACAGAGCTCTTAACGGAAGAGTCAGTAAGATTCAGCAGACTGATGATAATGAGATATATCTTACCATCAAGGGAAATGATAATTTCAAATTGCTGCTTTCGGCTGATGCATCCCTTCCACTTGTTTATATAACTGAGGAAAGCAAGGCGGCACCGCTTGTGGCGCCGAACTTCTGTATGCTTCTCAGGAAGTATATAGGAAACGGAAGAATAGTTGACATAATTCAGCCGAGATTTGAAAGGATCGTTGAGATGATCATTGAGCATCGAAACGAAATGGGTGACCTTCTCCTGCTGAGACTTATCATAGAGATAATGGGACGCCACAGCAATATCATCCTTGTGGATAACGACGGAAGGATTATCGATAGTATCAAAAGAGTTCCCGGGGACGTAAGCTCGGTCAGAGAGGTCCTTCCGGGCAGAGAATACATGAATCCTCCGGCAGAAGGAAAGATAGATCCGCTGACTCTTTCCGGAGAGGATTTTGCAGAGCGTATAGCTCTTAAAAAGATTAATACAGCGAAGGCAATATATACATCGGTAAATGGTTTTTCACCGCAGATCGCAGAAGAGATATGCCTTAGGGCCGGAGTTGATCCGAGACAGGATACGGCTTCATTTTCGGAAAAAGATAAAAAGGCTCTTGCAGAAGTATTTGAGGAGCTGACGGGAAAGATCAAAGCGGCAGACTATCAGCCGACGATTTATATGGACGGAGACAGTCCAAAGGAATATGCGGCATTCAGCCTTAGAATGTATTCGAATTATGAAGAGAAGAAATATGACAGCGCGTCGAAGCTTATATATGATTATTATAATGCGAAGGCTGCAAAGAACCGCATCAGCTCAAAGTCATCGGATCTGAGACATCTTCTTGCAAATGCGGTAGAACGTGCGGCAAGGAAATTCGATCTTCAGAGCGAACAGCTTAAGGATACCGAGGACAGGGACAAATACCGTATTTACGGAGAACTTCTGAATACCTATGGATACAGTGCATCGAAGGGTGACAAGGAGCTGGTCTGCATCAATTATTATGATGGCGAAGAAATAAGGATACCTCTGGATGACACGCTTACGCCATCGGAAAACAGCGTAAAATATTTTGAAAAATATAATAAAAAGAAGAGAACATTTGAAGCTTTGTCAGAGCTTATAGA
>ONVE01000049.1 GCA_900321215.1 uncultured Eubacterium sp.
ATTAGTCGTACTTCTTAGAGCTGTTCTTAAGGATTACGTCGTGGCTGCCGCCTTCTACGATTGAGGTAGCTGATACGACTGTAAGCTTAGCCTTCTGCTGGAGCTCTTCGATAGAAAGGGCACCGCAGTTGCACATTGTAGATTTTACTTTGTAGAGTGTGCTCTGAACACCTTCTGCAAGAGGTCCTGCATAAGGAACGTAGCTGTCAACGCCTTCCTCGAAGCTGAGCTTTGTAGCACCGCCGAGGTCGTATCTCTGCCAGTTACGAGCACGGTTAGAACCTTCGCCCCAGTACTCCTTAACATAGTTGCCATTTACGAAAAGCTTATTTGTAGGGCTTTCATCGAATCTTGCGAAGTATCTTCCAAGCATTACGAAGTCAGCGCCCATAGCAAGTGCAAGTGTGATATGGTAATCATAAACGATACCACCATCTGAACAGATAGGAACGTAGATTCCTGTCTCCTTATAGTATTCGTCACGAGCCTTGGCAACATCCTTAACAGCTGTAGCCTGTCCACGGCCGATACCCTTGGTCTCACGGGTAATACAGATTGAACCGCCGCCGATACCGATCTTAACGAAATCAGCTCCTGCCTCTGCAAGGAATCTGAAGCCTTCGCCATCGACTACATTTCCGGCACCAACCTTAACCTTATCGCCGTAGTTATCTCTGATCCACTTGATTGTTCTTGACTGCCACTCACTGTAGCCTTCAGAAGAATCGATACAGAGAACATCAACGCCTGCTTCTACAAGAGCAGGAACTCTCTCAGCATAGTCTCTTGTGTTGATACCTGCACCAACAACATAGCTCTTGTGAGCGTCGAGAAGCTCATTTACATTTTCCTTATGGCTGTCATAATCCTTACGGAATACCATGTATGAAAGATGTCCTTCCTTATCAACAAGAGGAAGAGTATTGATCTTGTTGTCCCAGATAATGTCGTTGCAGTCATGAAGTGAAGTATCATCGCTGGCTACGATGAGCTTATCGATAGGTGTCATAAACTCTGTAACCTTAAGGCTTCTCTCCATTCTTGAAAGACGGTAGTCTCTTGAAGCTACGATACCGAGAAGCTTTCCGTGTGAGCTTCCGTCATCTGTGATAGCGACTGTTGAGTGACCTGTTCTCTCCTTGATATCAAGTACATCAGCAAGTGTCGCCTCCGGTGAAAGATTTGAATCACTGGTAACAAAGCCCTTCTTATATGCCTTTACGCGGCGTATCATATTGGCTTCTTCTTCTATCGTCTGAGAACCATAAACAAATGAAATACCTCCCTGCTTGGCAAGTGCAACTGCAAGCTTATCACCTGAAACTGACTGCATGATAGCAGATACCATAGGAATATTTAACGAAAATGGGCATTCCTCTTCACCCTTACGATATTTTACAAGAGGTGTCTTTAAGCTGACTGATGTTGGTACGCATTCTGATGATGAGTAACCAGGTACAAGAAGGTACTCACCGAATGTACGTGATGGTTCGTCGTAATAGTAAGCCATTTTTTTTCTCCTTTTCATATAATTTAGATGTTATTTAAAACATCCCAAAGAATTAGATTTGCGGGATGCTATTTACAATACACTGACCAAATGATCACTGCATGTAAAAGATAGAATTAATGTATGCTATCACAATTTTAAAAAGTTTTCAATACTAAAATCAAATAAATAGTTTCTTAAAAATGTTTCTACACCATCTTCTTCAACGGGATTACTCTGTTGACTTTCCTCATATAATCCCTGTATTCCTCGCCGAAACGGGCAAGAAGCCAGACTTCCTCAGTTTTCTGAAGAAGAACTGTAAGAAATACCCAGAAAAGTATCGGAAGAACGTACATATATACATTTCCTGAGATAAATAAAGCGCCTGTGCAGATAAAAAGTATAGCTGCGTATATAGGATTTCTTGTAAGGGAATAAACGCCCTTGGTTGCAAGCCTTCCGCTGTTGATGTAATCATCGATACGCACATCAAAGATCGCTCTTGTCCAGATCATTAACGCAATACAGATAAGCGCCGCTCCAAAGACGATATACGGTATCCTGAAGGTGCTGGATACACCATTTTTCAGAGGTCCGACATGCCCGAATACTATACCGAGTATAGTTAATATTATGGTCACAGCCCCGAAGACCGGACCGGCTCCGTAGGTCGGAAGCGGCTTGACACTACTCTTTACGACCTTACTGCTCTCGTATTCGTCCTCAAGCTCCTGAAGCAGTTCATCATCTACCCCTTCATACTTCTTGTCATCTTCCATGACATTTTTAAGTTTTGACTGGACAGTATTATTTACTCCCATTTTATACCCCTTTCCTTCAATATCGGAACATACTTCTAACCATTTGAAAATGACAGCGTGACAGTCCGGTTACTTGAAACACAGCTTATCTCATGATGGTGCAGCTTTTGCTCACCATATACCTGCGGTCTTGCAGATTCCTTCGAGACCGTCTACTCGCGGATAAGCTGCTTTTTTATATGTTCTCTCAGGCTTTCATCAACCCTGAGCTTAACATTATCATCCAATGAGATGTCCTCAGCACTCCTCAGATATATACAAGGCGTTTCGTGCTTATAGATATCCCTTGCCGACGGCTGTTCATCCAGGCAATCCGGATAAAGCCTTCCCTGTTTCTTCCATGTAAATGCAGAATCACGTATTTCTACATTTCTTACAGGGCTGTATTCCTCGCCGGCTATCATGATAGTTCCCTCGCAGGTCATACTGATGTGATCAAATGAAATATTTTCGATCACGCCGGGGATACGCTCAACTCCTGCTCTCTTAGTAGCAGAGACAAATATCGCATCACCCTTGCCCCACCATACACAGACCTCCGCGTCCTGCTTCACTCTGTCGCTGTAGCGGAGAGTATTGCCGGAAATATGATGGAACATTATATCATGTATCCTTCCGCCGTCGCGGGACCAGATGCCCAGTCCTCTCGTACAGTTCTCGAGGATGCAGTCGCTCATCACAATATGATGAATGTCCGCCCAGGTCTCTGTACCGATCTTAAGTGCCGACGAATGTGAATATAAGATGCAGTCCGAGATAAGAATATTATGGCAGTCGCCGTATTTCTCAGCCATCGGAGCTGTCGTCTTGACAACTATACAGTCATCTGCGCAGGCTATCCTGCAGCCGCGGATTATTACATTCTGACAGCAGTCCGGATCAATGCCGTCGTTATTCGGCCCGCGGTCATTATTCTCTATCCTGATTCCGTCGATCAGAACATTTCTGCAGCCGGCCATATGAAGCGTCCAGAATGCAGCATCATAAAATGTAACATCCTTAACGGTAAGGTTCTCAACATCCTCGAGGAAGCTCATCCTCGGTCTGAAGCCTTTTACCTTCAGCGGAGTTTCGTGCGTTCCGCCGTCAGACTCGTCCTCATAGAAGACCTCTCTGCCTCTTCCGTCGATCCTACCCGGTCCGGAGATCGTTATATTCTTCTCATGGCGAGCCAGAAGAAAGCATCCGCCCTCCCAGCCGGTATCTGCATTGTCATCATCAAAATCCTTCATAAAATCGATCATATCCGCAGGATCAAGGCTTGAAACAAGCTCAGCCCCGGCCTCAAGAAAAAGATTTATATTCGATCTTAAGATAACTGTGCCCGAAAGAAATCTTCCGGTCGGTATGACAACGCGCCCTCCGCCATTTTCATGACAGAGATCTATCGTTTTCTGAATCACTGCGGTATTAACGGTCCTTCCGTCGCCAACCGCACCATATTCAGTGATATTGTAATCCATATTTTAACCGCTCCCAATACTTATGTTAACCACTTAATTTAAAAACCCGAATCTCCAGGGGCTTTAGAACAATTTAAATCGTACCAACACCCATGTAAGCCTTGCACAATTCAAATGTCCATATGTGCTTTACCAATTTGAATTCAGCTTAATTATATTTTTAATATATACATCCCGGATGTTCAGCAAGATAAGCCTTCAGCTTGTCCAGCTCCTCAAGATATATGCAGTTCGGAAATGACGGATCATCCAGCCTCCGGATCACTTCGTCCAGCGCCATCCATTCGACCGACTCAACCTCTTCCTCCTGAAGAGTGATAAGGTCCGTATCCACCGAGCCCTTATATATGTAGATATAGCTCAGCTGATTATCAATAAAAGGCTTACCGTAGAACTCCTTGTTACTTTTCTTGATCCTTGTTCCGACGTAGAGAAAATCCTCCGGAACCGCTCTGATGCCAAGCTCCTCGCCGATCTCCCTTACTGCCGACGGAAGCGGTTCATTTCCTGCAGATATATGTCCTGCAGAGGAGATGTCATAACAGCCCGGATTAGAATCCTTGTTGGCGCTTCTCTTCTGAAGCAGAACCTCCCATTCGCCCGCCGGATCATTTGCGGAAATCCCGTAAGAAGAGCTTTTCCCTGCAGCATCTGCGGCATTTTTCTCTTTTCTTCGCATAACCCACATATGCACGGTCGCATGCATGCTACCATACCTGTGCGCTACATTTCTCTCACGGACTATTCCGGTCTTTGAACCATCTTCTTCTATTATATCAAGCAGCTCCATCGGTTTTCCGTCCACAGCCGCATAGGTAAGAACTCCATGGCCGTTGTAAACCAGCTTGAGCGAGAAGAAATCATCCCTGTCCTCAAGAAGCCTGAAGAAGATCCGGTCACCCTCCCAGAGATTCAGATTATTGATCTCTGACTTAGGTATCCATTCAAGGATTCCTTCACCATCAGCGCCTTTATCTTCGTCACCGGTCATTACTTCACCTGTAAAGCCATCCGCCGTATAAAGTGCCATATATTCAGTGCATCCGTCACCGGAGATAAATGTTATAGTCGCTCTGTAACGAAAGCTTGTGAGAGTAAGGCCTGTCTCTTCTTTTACCTCGCGCAGAAGGCATTCCTCCGGGCTTTCATCAGCCTCAAGATGTCCTCCGACGCCTATCCATTTGTCCTTATTGATATCATTTTCCTTGCTTACTCTGTGAAGCATGAGATAGCAGTCATCCTTCTCTATATAACAAAGTGTAGTAAGCTCAGGAGTGTTTGTATTTTTCATTTATCATCTCTCTATATGATCTGTCAGAAACTTAACTATTAACCGGAGTCGATACTAGTACTAGTCTGCCAGGCTTCCGAGCGGATCCCATGGCTCGAGCTCGATAAGCGGCTGATCAAGAAGCTTGAGCGTCTCATCATCCAGATACTTTTTATCAACTACAACCTGATATACGAACTCGTCAAACCAGCTGTCAGAAGCGATATAATATCCATCGCGTCCTGCATCCTTGCCCCAGCTGTTCTCTATCCTCCATCTGTCAGGCTTTCCATCGTTATTGATATTTACTCCAAGGAGCACCATTGCATGATTCATGGCACTGTCGCCATACATAAGTCTGTCGCCCTTGGTAAAATTATAAGTGATATTGAAAAGCTCCTCGGCGCGAACGCTCTCACGGTCAAATACTCCGTCCTTTCTGCCTGAGAATTTAAGGCAGTCTGAACCGAACCATACCGGATGACCATCCTTAAGCTGGGCTATAACAGCCTCTTTGAGCTTATCTATAGGAAGATTGAGATAATGTACAGGTGTACCCTCAACAACATTTCCAAGGAACTTTACAGTATACATCTTATTCATCGGCTTGTTTTCCGCAGGAGCATTTACGATGCTGATCTGATCTGAAAGCTTGATGCCGACATATTTATCGTAGAATTCCTTCGGGGTGATGCCATTTTCCTGATAAACCTTATCGTCCTTGTCACGAAGTGTGATGTCAAAGGTCTTAGGAGGCTCGCCAAGAGAAATGACAAGCATCCTGTAAATCTCTCCGAGCATTGCAGTCTTCTCCTTCTGGAGAGCAGCATCAGACTGACCTGAGATTGCTTTATTTCTGAGGGTTATAGCGTCCTCGCGAAGCTTTGAGGTAAGGAAATCATCAAACCATCTTGAGGCAGTAGCGCTGGCAGCGTCCGGATATGCCTCCTTCGGAACCACGCCGTACTTCTCAACAAGATTTGCAAACATATCCCACTGACCGCCGTCAGCAAGAGGTCCTGCATTTAAAAAGCTGTAAAGCCTTCCGTCAACCGGCTCATCAAGGGTCTGCAATACGCTCTCAAGGAAGAAATTTGCCTTTTCCAGCTTATCGTAGAAGAAGATATAGTTCTGCGAAAGCTCAAAGTTATCGAGATTATATTTCTTCATGATCTCATATCTGAAGGTATTTAAAGCTGAGAATATCCAGCATCTTCCGCTGGCCTTCTGATCTGTGATCTTTCCGGTCTTAAGATCTACCGAAAAAGAATTCGGCAGACTTCTTACGCCGCGGTAATCTGTCGCGGTCTCAAGAATTCCGTTCTTGTGGACAGCATTTGCCGCTATAAGATTAGCTCTGTCACTGTTAAAATCCTGCGAGAATCCTTCCAGATTCTCAAATGAAACTATATTTGACATATTGAATATCTCCTTATAAAAAAAATCACTTCTATTTTACACCTAAAACCGCTGTAAGGCTAGCCGAGAATGTTTATTTAATGTGAATTTTTGGTCATTTTTGACTTTCAGAGCATAAAAAATCCGGCGAGACCGCATTTATACATATTTATATCTTGACAACAATCTTAAAACTGACCAATATGAAAAATAGAGAAATCATTTCATAAATGGAGGAACATAGAAATGAAAGCAGTATACCTTGAAAGAGGAGCAGTTGATCACGGAGATATCTCATTCGATCCGATCACTTCTCTGATCGAAACAAAAATATATGATAACACCACTGAAGAGAATAAATACGAGCATATAGGCGATGCGGAGGTTGTATTCTCCAACAAGATCATCTTCGATGAGGAGACCTTCACAAGATGCCCGAAGCTTAAATATATCGGCGTCTGTGCGACCGGCTATAATGTTATAGATACCGAGGCTGCAAAAAGGCACCGCGTTGCAGTAACAAATGTCCCTGCCTACAGCACAGAATCTGTTGCGCAGCTGGCGTGGAGCTTTATCCTTGAGTGTGCCGGACGCATCAGCATGCATAACGAAAGCGTCCACAGAGGCGACTGGGTAAGGTCTGAAACCTTCTGTTACTGGCTTTCTCCGATCACTGAGCTTGCCGGAAAGACCATAGGTATCGTAGGATACGGAAATATCGGTCAAAGGGTTGCTGAGATCGCCAGAGCCTTCAAAATGAATGTACTGGTCAGCACAGCTCACCCTGAGAAATACATTAAAGCAGCTGGATCAGAAAGCCCGGCAGGTACCTCCGGCTCTGCAGCCGAAACAGAGCTCCGCTTCACGACTCTTGACGACCTCTTTACCAATGCGGATATAATATCCCTGCACTGCCCTATGACTAAGGAAACCGAAGCAATTATCTGCAAGGAAAATATAGCAAAAATGAAGGACGGCGTTATCATTATAAATGTATCCCGCGGCGGTCTTGTAGTTGAGAAGGACCTTACCGAGGCATTAAATAGCGGCAAGGTTTCCCATGCCGCAGTTGATGTTGTAAGCGAAGAGCCTATGAAGGCGGACAACCCTCTTCTCACCGCTCCAAACCTTATTATCACTCCTCATATGGCGTGGGCAAGTGTGGAAGCTCGTACAAGACTGATAGAAGCAATTGCAGGAAATCTCGAAGCCTTCCTGAAGGGTGAAGAGCTGAACCGTGTATAAACACTAAAACAGCCGGAATATGCTTTACAACAACCCGGGCACATTCTGGAAGCAGCCGAAAGCAGCCGAAAACACGCCTTGAAAGCCTGGTTCCAGCCGCAGAAAACTGTTCATAAAAATGTGGGAGCACTCCGCGATAACGGATGTGCTCCCACATTTTTTTTATTTATCCTGATTCCCGACAACCTCGGCGTAAACCTCCCTCTTAGGGACGCCCCTCTCCTCAGCCGTCTTTTTGATAGCTTCTTTTCTGGTCATGCCCTCCGCTTCATAGCGGCTGACCTGCTCGGTTACTGAGATGTTCTCCCAGGCTGCAGCTTTGTCCTGAAGTATCTCTTCAGCGCTTTTTCCCCTGATAACCAGAACAAATTCGCCTCTTGGCTCTTCATTTTCATACATGAGAAGTGCCTCAGCAAACGTTGTTTTTATAAAGCTTTCATGCTTTTTGGTAAGCTCCTTGCAGAGTGTAAGGCTTCTGTCTCCAAGGTTCTCCATAAGCTCCTTAAGCGTTTTTACAAGTCTGTGCGGCGCCTCGTAGACTATTATGGTCCTTGTCTCGTCCTTAAGACTCTCCAGCACAGCTTTTCTTTCCTTCTTATCAGCCGGAAGAAATGCTTCAAATGCAAATCTTCTGGTCGGCTGCCCTGAAGCAATAAGTGCATTTACTGCTGCACAGGCTCCCGGTACCGGAACCACCGTAATACCCGCATTAAAACATTTTTCTACCAGAACCTCGCCCGGATCAGATATTCCCGGCGTACCGGCATCTGTGATAAGCGCAATATTCTGGCCGTCACTGAGTCTTCCTATAAGGTAATCAGCCTTGTCATATTTATTAAATTCATGATAACTCGTCATCGGAGTTGATATCTCAAAATGATTCAGCAGCTTGATACTGTTTCTCGTATCCTCCGCCGCTATGATATCTGCTTCCTTTAGGATCCTGACCGCTCTGTAGGTCATGTCTTCAAGGTTTCCTATCGGAGTTGCTACAAGATATAAAATACCCGCCATTATTTGCCTTTCGATATAAAAAATACATCGTATTTCATCTTATGTAAACCGCCTTGCCCGGCATCATTTTCAACTGAAAACTCCTTATCAGCTTAGATCCTCTTCCGTGATCTTCATCAGCATATCGCCTGTAAAATCACCGAAGGCGTTGCCGATAGAGCCTGATGATCCCAGAAGATCACCGCCTCGCATGATACGGTTTGCCTGATTGGAAATGACCTTCTCGAAATAGTTTCTCACGGTTCTCGCATTTCCGAAATTATCTCCCTCAGACCTTCTAAGCTCCTCAAATTTCTTGACAAGTATTATCTCAAGGCTCTGATCCATATGATAATCCTGCTCTGTGCAGTAGCTCTTAAAGATCTGCAGCAGCTCTTCATTTGAATAATCATCAAATGCTATGTATTTACTGAAACGTGACCTGAGACCCGGATTGGAATTAAGGAATTCATCCATTCTGTCCGTATATCCGGCTACTATCACGATAAGCTCATCTCTGTGGTCTTCCATTATCTTAAGAAGGGTATCGATAGCCTCCTGTCCGAAGTCGCCCTCCTTGTTGTTTGATAAGGTATATGCCTCGTCTATGAAGAGGATGCCGCCCATGGCTTTGTCGGTAACCTCTCTGACCTTCTCGGCCGTCTGGCCCATATAACCGGCAACAAGTCCGGCTCTGTCAGTCTCTATCATCTGACCCTTGCTGAGTATACCGAGGTTCTTATAGATCTTACCAAGATATCTTGCGATAGTGGTCTTACCTGTTCCCGGATTACCCGTAAATACAAGATGCCTTGAGATGTAAGGACTCTTAAGACCTCTCTTCTCACGGAGCTTCTGCACCAGAAGAAGATTGACCATATCGTGAATCTCCTTCTTGACCGCTCCGAGTCCGATCAGCTCGTCAACATTTCTGAGCAGGTTGTTGATCTCCTGCATATTAAGATCTTCCCTGCCGGTCTCTTTGTTGGCTGTTTCCGAAGGTCTGTCGCCTCCGAGCCTCCAGTTTGAATAAGAATCCCGGCTCTGATCGTTCTGCTTGTCATTTACAGTTCCGTAAGGCGCCCTGCCGCCGCGATCTCCGTCATCACGTCCGCTTTGGCCCGCATTTTTACTGTTATCCATATAGCTGTCCATAGCATTCTTGCTCATATGCTCAGCTACGTAGAACATATCGTCATCTTCATTTACAACGCCCCATTTGTTAATGGTGTCCGCTGCCTTATCCTTCTTCTCAACCTGATCCTTGTCGGTCATAAGCTTATAATCTCCGACCTTTATGGCTCCTGTTGACGGCTTATATCCGGAAATGATCCTCTCTTCGTCCGGAGTCATCTCCGTCGGAGGCGCATCATTCATCGGCGCAACCGGTCCGAAAGCTCTCTCGAGCGGTCCGCTTATAACCTCGTCATAGGATTCAACAGCAAATATAAATTTAAGTATATTATTTATAAAGTAATTATGGAGTCTCTCTTCGAAACGCAGAGCATGTCCGTTGCAGTGAATGATCATTTCACCAAACATCTTGAACGCCTGATAAAGCTCTCTCGCATCATCGAGAACGCTTACGCCGAACTTCTCCTTCTTCTCGATAAGCGCAACCTGGCGAAGGGTACCCGGTATCTTCTTCAGGAAGCTGTTATCCGACATATAATCAAGGCCGTAGCTTCTTGATAAAATGGTATAATCCATAAGTACATTGAAATTCGCATTTATCGTATCTATCTCAGCCATGTCGACATAGCCGTCGCAGACCGCAAGAAGAAAAGCCATGTTCATCATTTCATCCACAAATGAATAAAACATGTCTCCCTCTACCCGATATATTCCAACCTTACTTTCGTAGCGGTTGCAAATATCCTGACATTTTATAAGTCTTTTTCTAAAGCTTACCATAGTCTATCTGACTCCCATCCGCATTATATACATTCAGTGTGGGAAGTACCTTTACCCCACTTTTACCGGATTTTACACCCTCGATCAAAACCATATTCGCTTCACTGCCTTCCCTTGGCTGTATCAGCTGCAGTCTCTTCGGCTCAATCCTGAGTCTCTGCATATGTCTGATTATCTCTCCAAGTCGGAAAGGCTTATGAACCATAGCAAATCTGCCGCCCTCCTTAAGGAGAAATGCCGCCGCCTCCACCACATCCGAAAGCGTTACGCATATCTCATGCCTTGCGATATTGACCCCTTTAGCAGGGTTATGATATCCGCCGTCGTAAATGATATACGGCGGGTTCGAAGTAACAATATCAAATGAAGCAAAGCTGAAGAGCTCTTTAACCTTCTTTATATCACCGCAGACTACATGCATCCTGTCGGAAATATCATTGAGGCGGGCAGAACGCTCCGCCATCTCCGCCATTTCCGGCTGAAGCTCGAGTGCGGTAAATTCTCTGGCCTTATCCTTCGCAAGCATAAGTATCGGTATGATACCGGTACCTGTACCGAGGTCGATAGCCTTTGCCGTCTTCCTTCCGGAAGCAAAATTCGCAAGCAGTACCGCATCGGTTCCGAAGCAGAACTGCGCAGGGTTCTGAATGATCCTGAAGCCTTTATACTGCAGGTCATCCACCCTCTCACCCGGTCTTATCAG
>ONVE01000076.1 GCA_900321215.1 uncultured Eubacterium sp.
CCAAAGAATAAGCCGGAGAAGAACAGTAAGCTTCCAATCATAGTTGCAGTTATCGCATCAGCTCTGACTGTACTTGGTCTATGCGTGCTTGGATATTTCCTTTTTATTAAGGATAAAGGCAAAGATGATAAAGATAATGAACCAAGCTCTTCGTATGTAAGCGGAAGTACTACAGAGAGTAATACAGGCGTTTCCGGTGGAGGCATTGCTTCTACAGAAGATAAAACTACAGCGGCTCCGGCTACGGATAAGACGACCGAAGCAACGACCGAAGAGGTTGTAGATAATTCATATCAGGGAATACTCGGCAGGGTAGGAAGCCGTCAGCATGCTGCGATAAATATCATTTCTGCAGATGTTTCAGAATATCCGAATGTTAAGCTTTATATCACTGTTGAAAATGATAACGGTGACAGTCTGGTCCTTAGTGATTCGGATATAGCAGTGGTTGAGACGATCTCGAGTGGTAAGGAGCTTGAATGCAAGGTAAAGTCATTTGAGCAGATAGAGGGCCGCGAAGGCGTAAGATTTGAGCTTATTGCCGATAAGTCGGGCAGTATGAGGGATGCGCTCCCTGAAATGAAGCGTATCATGAAGGAATTTGTCACAGTGCTTGATTACGGTTCAGGTGACAGAGCAGAATTCCTTGCCTTTGATACATATGTAATGTATATGTGTACCGCTACAGATGATCAGTATCTTCTGAGTAACGGTATTGATAATATGTCTACTTATGGTGAGACAGCGCTTTATGATGCACTTTATGAAGGTGTTATAAATGCAGGCTCTGTGAATGGCGCAAAGTGTGTGATCGCATTTACGGATGGAGCTGACAACCAGTCGGTACATACAGCGGAAGAAGTTATAGCGAAGGCACAGGAGCTCACGGTTCCGATATTTATCATAGGAACCTCAGAGGGCAGAAGTGATATCTACGATAAGATCACAAGTAAGACAGGCGGACGTTTCTGGTATATAGGAAATATAAGCGATATGTATTCCGTGCTTACAGAGATTTACGAGATAGAGAAGAATACATATTGTCTTACATACGAGTCTGATGGTAAGGCGGATGCATTTTCAGAGAGAAATATCGGTATCGTAATCGATGACGGAACCTACGGCGGTGAATGTAAGCAGTGGGTTAAGCCGGGCAAGACTATAGAAGTAAAGCTTCATGAAAAAGGCTACGAAGTGATCGCGGCAGACATCTCATGGACAGAGGCAAATGCCGAAGCTATAAGACGCGGCGGACATCTTATCACCATCACTTCACAGGAAGAAATGGATACCGCAGTAAAGCTTGCAGAAGAAAAAAATCTTGAATTTGTATGGATAGGTGGTTATACTTCTGTGAGAAATGGCAGTGCATACGGACACTGGATAACCGGTGAAGATTTCTCATATCAGGCATGGTACAACAAGGAACCGTCCAGAACGGATAAAGACGGTGCAGAAGAAATGTATATCATGCTGTGGAAGATCGGTGATGAATGGTCATGGAACGATCAGAGAAATGATCCGATAAAGGATACAGGACTTGAGTATTTCAAGTCGAAGACCGGTTATATCATAGAATTTGAATAAATTAAGCTTATAAACAGTCTGATAAAAGGACTATTTATAAAGCTTGGAACAGCAGGTAAAAATGAATAAACCAGAAGATGAAAAGAAAGGCAGCAACCCTGTAAAGGGAGGTGCTGCACAGTACATGCTTCTTAAGAAGCTGGTAATAATCCTAACAGCTCTTGTAGTGGTACTTCTTATTTCAAATACGGTACTCCTGATAAAGCTTATCTCAAATTCCAATGAGAGAAAGGATGTTGCTCAGAAGGTAAATGGAGAAAATTATCTTGAAAGCAGCATAGCCTCCGGAAGCGGAACTGAGGAGGACTCTCAAGTATCAGGAAATTTAACTGAGGATAATACTGATGATTCAGGAGCTTCCTCTGAAAAGATAACCGATAAAACGGATGATACTTCTTCGGAAGAGATAAGTACTACAGAGACAGCTGTTAAATC
>ONVE01000204.1 GCA_900321215.1 uncultured Eubacterium sp.
CCGGCAGTAGTAACATTTTTAAGCGATGAGAGATTGTAGCTGGTAAGATCGGTGTGTACAAGCACTCTGTAAACCGTAGGAGGTGCACAGAAGGTTGTAATCTTATACTTCTCGAGCATAGCCAGTATCTCTTTGGAGAAGAATTCATCATAATCATATGTGAAGATAGGAGCTTCACAGAGCCACTGTCCGTAGAGCTTACCCCACATTGCCTTGCCCCAGCCGGTATCACTTATAGCAAAATGAATTCCGTCAGGATCTACCTGATGCCAGTATCTTGCTGTGATATAATGACCGAGAGGGTAGGTGAAGGAGTGAGCAGCAATCTTCGGATAAGATGTTGTACCCGAGGTAAAGAACATCAGAGCAAGATCGTCGCCGCCTGCTGCATTTGCAGGCCTCTGGAATTCTCTTGAGAAATATTTGATCTCTCTGTTGTAGCTGTTCCAGCCCGGCTTAACGCCGCCGACAAGTACCTTTGCCTTGATTCCGTCATAAGAACGGAGGGCTTTATCAATCTCCTTTGAAACCTCGCCGTCAGAGGTTGCGATTACTGCATCGACCTTTGCGGCACGGAAACGATATTCAAAATCCTTTTTAACAAGAAGAAATGAAGCAGGGATCACTACCGCACCGATCTTGTGAAGTGCGATTACCGTGAACCAGAACTGATAGTGTCTCTTAAGTACGACAAGAACCTTGTCACCCTTCTTGATGCCCAGAAACTGAAGATAATTGGCAGTACGGGAAGAGTAGTCCATCATATCCTTAAATGTGATATTTCTTTCTCTGCCATCCTTTGAGATATGGAGCATAGCTGTCTTGGTCGGGCATTTCTTACCCAGAGCATCAACCACATCATATGCAAAATTAAAGTTTTCAGTATTGTGGAAAGCAATTTCTGTCGGGGTTCCATTCTGGTCTGTAGCACAAGATATATATTTTCCTGCAACACCTTCAACAGGTGATAATTCTAAGTCTGACATTTGAATCTCCTTATAAAACCGTATGTGGTTTTCAATATAATTACATGTAGTTTTAAAAACTACGTACAATAAAAAACCACGTTTAATGTTATTATCATTTTACCAATATGTCAAGGCTAAAAAGCGTGTAAAATGTGATAAAAATATTAAATGTTTTCAGCGGTTCAAAACAGGTAAAATCAAGTTGACAAATCCTACTATCTTACTATAATAGTTGATAGTTAAATTATTTTAATTAAAAATATTTAACTAATTATCATTTCTATCATTTAATCAACAGACGTAAAGGAGAAAAGAAGATGTTTGAAGAAGTAAAGAGCGTTATCATTGATGTTTTAGGAGTAAGTGAGGATGAGGTTACACCTGAGGCAAGTCTTACAGATGACCTTGGCGCAGATTCACTTGATGCAGTAGAAATCGGAAACAGCATTGAAGAGAAGACAGGCGTTGCTATTTCAGATGAGGACCTTCCTACACTTAAGACAGTACAGGATATTGTTGATTACGTAGAGGCTCACAAATAAGTAATATTTACTGAGTATGGAGTGAAAAGATGGGTATATTTGGTAGAAGAAAGATTAATGAGAGATTTTCTGATTCAGCTGAATCTTATAATGAAGAGAAGGCTGCCAGAAAGTTCAGAGTCATAAAGAAAGACTCTCACGTTGGTGATGATACTGTTAATCTTGAGGCTGCTATCGATCAGGTAAGCTATGCACCTGAGAAATATACTTCCGTTCCTTCAGAGGCCGATAAAGCAATTACTGTAACATGCAATGGATGTAATTCAGAGATTCCGATCATTTCCATGAGACGGAATCTCTATGTATGTCCAAACTGTGGTAAGCATCTTAAAATATCCGCCAGAAGAAGAATGAGAAATGTAGTGGATCCGGGAACCTTCAGAAAGCTGAAGATCAATATTCCTCAGGTTAATCCGCTTGACTACCCTGAATATGATGAAAAGATAACACAGCTTAAAGAGAAGACAGGACTTGATGAGGGTGTTCTCACAGGAGTTGGAGAGATCGAGGGCGAAAAGGCCGTTATCGCAGTTATGGGTAGCGAATTTCTTATGGGAAGCATGGGAATAGCAGTTGGTGAAATGATCACGAATTCATTTGAGGTTGCTGACAAACTTAAGCTGCCTCTTATCATATTTACAGCCAGCGGCGGCGCACGTATGCAGGAGGGAATCCTTTCTCTTATGCAGATGGCTAAGACAAGTGCTGCTGCAAAAAGATTCAGCGAGCATGGAGGACTTTACATCTCATGCCTTACACATCCTACAACAGGTGGTGTAAGCGCAAGCTTTGCAACGCTTGCTGATATTACGCTCGCAGAGCCTGATGCACTTATAGGCTTCGCAGGTCCGAGAGTTATCGAACAGACCATCGGACAGAAGCTGCCGGAAGGCTTCCAGAGAGCAGAGTATCTTGAGACTCATGGATTTGTTGATAAGATCGTTGAGAGAAAGGATATGAGAGCAGTACTTGCTCACATCCTTCGTCTGCATTCAAAGAAGAGGAGAGGAAAATGATAAGAGATATCGATGAAAAGCTCACAGAGCTTGAAGCAGCCCTCCAGACAGAACAGGATGCTGAAAAACTCAGCGAGATGAAGAAAGAAGTAAAGGTGCTCCTCGCACAGTCCGCTAATCTCAGCGCACATGACAGAGTGTACCTTGCAAGACACAGAAAGAGACCAAAGGTTGATGATTATATAAATGCCATTTTTGATGATTTCTTCGAAGAGAAGGGAGATTATCTTGGCAAAGAGGATAAGAGCATTTACGGTGGTATTGCCCTTTTCCATGATATTCCGGTTACTGTAATAGGACACCGTAAGGGAAGAAATATTACTGAGAGCATGGAATACAATTTCGGTATGCCTGAGCCGGAAGGCTATCGTAAGGCACTTCGTCTTATGAAGCAGGCTGAGAAGTTCAACAGACCGATCATAACATTTATTGATACACCGGGTGCATATCCGGGACTTGAAGCAGAACAGCACGGACAGAGCCAGGCTATCTCTCAGAATCTTGCTGAGATGAGTGCATTAAAGGTTCCTGTCATCGCTATCGTTACAGGTGAGGGTTCCAGCGGCGGCGCTCTTGCAATCGGAGTAGCAAATCGTGTTTATATGCTTGAAAATGCAATATATTCAGTGCTTTCACCTGAGGGCTTCGCATCCATCCTCTGGAAGGATTCGGCAAGAAGTGCTGAGGCATGTGAGCTTATGAAGCTTACCGCGCAGGATCTTTATTCATTTGGAGTTATAGATGGTATCATCCCTGAACCTCCATGTGGAGCACATCATGATCCGGATGCGGTTTATACAGCAATCGATCATATGATAGTTTCTGAATTCAATAAGCTTAAGAAGATGTCCGGTTCGGATTATGCAAAGCAGAGATATGAGAAGTTCAGAAATATCGACAAGGCAGTTCTCGGACAGGCCGGTAAATAAGAGGAGAAGATTAAAATGATGTTAAATGAGATGCTGGGCATTAAGTATCCTATCATCCAGGGTGGTATGGCAAATATTGCAACAGGTAAATTTGCAGCTACTGTTTCAAATGCAGGAGGACTTGGCCTTATAGCAACAGGCGGACTTGATGCCGCAAAACTTGAGAAGGAGATAGCTGATGCAAGAAGCATGACAGATAAGCCTTTCGGTGTAAACCTCATGCTCATGAATCCTGATGCGGATAATATTGCAGACCTTCTCTACAGAGAAAAGATAAGCCTTATCACAACAGGTGCCGGTATGCCGGGTAAATATATGGATAAGTGGAAGGAAGCAGGCGCAAAGGTTATGCCTGTAGTTGCTTCTACTGCACTTGCAGAGCGTGTTGAGAAGCAGGGCGCTGATGCTGTTATAGCAGAAGGCGGCGAGAGCGGCGGACATGTCGGAGACATGACTACTATGGCTCTTGTTCCTCAGGTTATTGACAGTGTTAATATTCCTGTTATCGCCGCAGGCGGTATCGCTGACGGAAGACAGTTCGCAGCAGCACTTTCACTTGGCGCTGTAGGTATTCAGATAGGTACATGCCTTCTCGTAAGTGAGGAGTGCCCTATCCATGACAATTATAAGCAGGCACTTCTTAAGGCAAAGGATAACTCAACAGTAGTTACAGGACGTTCTCTTGATGCTCCTGTAAGAATCCTTAAGAATAAGATGGCAAGAGATTACCTTAAGCTTGAGAAGAATGCAGCTTCAAGAGAAGAGCTTGAGCAGATTACACTTGGCGGTCTTCGCCGTGCCGTATTTGACGGTGATATGAACACAGGTTCAGTTATGACCGGTCAGGTTTGCGGACAGCTTACTGAGATAAAGACAGTTGCTGAGATCCTTGACGGACTTATGGATGGTCTTAAGAAGGAACTTGAAAGATTAAAGAGTATTAATCTGTAGTATTTTTGGAAATTACAGAAGATCTTATAAAAATGATCCGGATCATATAATTTTATATGGTCCGGAATATTGAATAACAGAGGAAGATAGATGAAGATTGGTTTTTTATATGCAGGACAGGGCAGCCAGGCTGTTGGAATGGGTAAGGATCTTTATGATGAATATCCTGAATTCAAGGCAGTTATGGACAGCGTATCCCTTCCATTTGATGTTAAGGATATCTGCTTTAACGGACCTGCAGAGATTTTAAATGAGACAAAATACACTCAGCCATGTATGGTAGCTTTTGCAGTTGGCGTTACAAAGATACTTGCTGCAAGAGGTATTAAGCCTGATATGGCTGCAGGACTCAGCCTTGGTGAGTATTCTGCACTTAATGCTGCAGGAGTTCTCTCTGACAGCCAGGTTGTAGAGCTTGTTGCATTCAGAGGACAGTCTATGCAGGAAGCAGTTTCAGGAAGAGACTGCAAGATGATCGCCGTTCTCGGACTTGAGAGAGACAAGATCTATGAAGGCTGCAGAATGGTGGCAGAAGAATTTAAGGATAAGGAATTAAATGTAGCCGAGCCTGCAAACTTTAACTGCCCTGGTCAGATCACTGTTTCAGGTGATGCTGAGCCGGTTGACAGAGCTGCAGAGATATTCAAAGAGCTCGGAGCAAAGAGATGCGTAGCCGTTAAGGTAAGCGGTCCTTTCCATACATCACTTATGAAGCCAGCAGGAGACAAGCTTCGTGAGAGATTTAAGACAGAAAGCTTCGGCGAGATGCAGATTCCGGTCATTTTCAATGCAATCGGAAAGGAAAAGCCGGCTGATACTACTGTAGAAGAGCTTCTTGAGAAGCAGGTTCAGAGCAGTGTATTCTTCGAGGATACCATAAGATATATGGCAGAAAACGGAGTTGATACATTTGTTGAGATTGGACCTGGTAAGACACTCAGCAAGTTCGTTTCAAAGACACTGGCTGACGCTAAGGTTTACGGTGTTGAGAAGAAGGAAGATGTTGACGCACTTGTTCAGGCACTTGGACAGGCAGAGTAAGAGGACTGGATCATGGATTTAAAAGGAAAAACAGCGGTAGTTACAGGCGGAAGCAGAGGCATCGGAAGAGCTATATGCATTAAGCTCGCAAGCCTTGGAGCAAATGTAGTAACCTGCTATGCATCAAGCAGTACAGCAGCAGACGAGACAGTAAAGCTCTGTCAGGAGTATGGTGTTACAGCTGTTGCGGTTAAGGCTGACATTTCAGTTAAGGAAGATGTGGATAATCTTCTTGCAGAAGCACAGAAGATCACCGGAACTATAGAGATACTTGTAAATAATGCGGGAATTACAAGAGATAAGCTTGTTATCAGCATGAAGGATGAGGATTTTGATGATGTCATAAATACTAACCTTAAGGGTACATTTTATGCCATGAGAGCAGCTTCAAAGCTTATGATGAAGAAGCGTTACGGCCGTATAGTAAATATCAGCAGTGTTGTAGGTATTTACGGAAATGCCGGACAGATCAACTATTCCGCAAGTAAAGCAGGTGTTATAGGTATGACAAAGTCTCTTGCCAAGGAGCTTGGCGGAAGAGGAATAACCTGCAATGCAGTTGCACCTGGATTTATTTCTACAGATATGACAGCAGTTCTGCCTGAAGATACAAAGCAGAAGCTTGCTGCAAATATATCACTTAAGAGACTTGGAGAGCCTGAGGATGTTGCAAATGTAGTAGCATTCCTTGCATCAGATTATTCATCATATGTTACAGGTCAGGTTATAGAGGTTTCCGGAGGCATGTACTAAAAGTATCTGTTTGACGGATTAGAAATACACACACATAGTGGACTGTTATTTTGGGAGTTCACGGCAATAAAGCGGAAGGAAAAAGTATTCATGAGAAGAGTAGTAATTACAGGAATGGGCACCATTAATCCGGTAGGCCACGACCTTGGAGAAACATGGGACAGCATCAAGAAGGGTGTCTGCGGTATTGATTTTATCAAGCAGATTGATACAACTCAGTTTAAGGTTAAGATCGCCGGTGAAGTAAAGGATTATGATCCTGAGAAGTATCTTGACAAGAAGGAAGCAAGGCGTATGGATAAGTATACGCAGTTTGCTATCATTGCTTCAAGAGAAGCATTTAAGGACAGCGGTATTAATACTGAGGATGAGGATGCATACAGATGCGGAACCATCATTTCCAGCGGTATCGGCGGACTTAAGACACTTGAGGCAGAATTTGTAAAGGGTGAGACAAGAGGTTTTGAGAAGATATCTCCTTTCTTCATCCCTATGAGCATTGCAAATATGGCTGCAGGTGAGATAGCTATCGAGATAGGCTTTAAGGGTGTTTGCGAGAGTATAGTTACAGCATGTGCCAGCGGAAGCAATGCAGTCGGAGAGGCTTTCCATTACATCCGTGATGATTATGCTGATGTTATGCTCTGCGGTGGTTCAGAGGCAGTTATCTGCAACATGGGCCTTGGCGGATTCACAGTTATGAAGGCACTCAATACAGGAAATGATCCTTCACGCGCTTCAATCCCATTTGACGCTGAAAGAGGCGGATTTGTTATGGGCGAAGGCGCAGGAATCCTTGTTCTTGAAGAGCTTGAGCATGCAAAGAAGAGAGGCGCTAAAATCTACGCTGAGCTTGTTGGTTACGGCGCAACATGTGATGCTCATCATATCACAGCTCCAGATCCTACAGGACAGGGCGCTGCAACATGTATGACAAAGGCAGTTAAGGATGCAGGTATTGAGCCTGAGAAGATTGATTATATAAATGCACACGGAACATCAACACATCTGAATGATGCCGGTGAGACAGCAGCTATCAAGATAGCATTTGGCGAGCATGCAAAGAAGCTTATGGTAAGCTCTACAAAGTCTATGACAGGCCACCTTCTCGGAGGAAGCGGCGCTCTTGAGGCTATTATCTGTTCAAAGGCACTTCAGGACAGCTTTGTTCCTGCAACAATCAATTATAAGAACCCTGATCCGGAATGTGACCTTGATATAGTACCAAATGAAGGCAGAAATGTTGATATTAAGTACGCTGCATCAAATTCACTCGGATTTGGTGGACATAATGCATGTCTTGTCTTCAGAAAATGGGAAAATGAATAATATTTAAGTTTTGCTAAAACAGGAGGCATAAGACAGATGGAACTTTCATCTAATGAGATACAGAAGATTTTGCCGCATAGATATCCTATGCAGCTTGTAGATAAGATCATTGACTTTGAACCGGGCGTTTTCGCTGAAGGTATTAAATGCGTAACTGTAAATGAGCAGTTCTTCCTCGGACATTTTCCACAGGAGCATGTAATGCCGGGAGTTCTTATAATCGAAGCACTTGCACAGTGCGGAGCCGTTTGTATCCTTTCAATGGAACAGAACAAGGGAAAGATCGCTTTCTTCGGCGGCATTAAGAATGCAAGATTTAAGAAGCAGGTTAAGCCGGGTGACGTGCTTAATCTGAGATGCGAGATCACTTCCATGAGAGGTCCTATCGGATTTGGAAAGTGCGTCGCAAGAGTTGATGGCAAGGTTGCGGCAATGGCGGAGATTTCATTTGTAATAGGTGAAGATAAGGAGTAATATGGCAAATCCGTTATCAGAGGTCTATGGTAAATTCAGGGTCCATTATTACAGGGATGTTTTCCACAGGATACAGTCAAGAGAGCTTTCGCTTTCTACGGTTGAAGTATATTGTGTTGAGATCATTAAGACACTGAATAAACCAACTATAAATGAGTTCGCAAATTTTATAGGTATATCATCTCCGAATGCAACTTACAAGGTAAATTCACTTATACAGAAGGGGTATGTTGTCAAGGTTCAGTCCGAGACTGATAAAAGAGAGTATTACCTGGATGTTACCGATAAGTTCTACAAATACTGGAATTTAAGCGAAAAATACCTTGATATTGTTGAAGAAAGACTTGAGAAGAATCTGACGCAGGAAGAATTCGAGACATTTAACAGGATACTTAACAAGATCAGTGATGAAATGATGCCTGAGGTCGGTATTCCGAAGAGAGACTGATAAAATGAATAACAGCATTTACGGCAAATATGAAGAAGCTCTGAAATATGTTCTCGAGAAGGCTCAAAGCCTTCTCGAGGATTATGACAGAGCTTTCTTTGAAAATGAAAACGAACATATAATGATGGAAGGATATCCTTTAATGTGATCCTTCAGAAGGGATAGAAGAGAAAAAAGCTTGTATTATCCGGCTGTATACCTTATAATTTTATATGTGCGTAAATGATAAAAGGATGGATCATTACAATCCATCCTTTTACATTAGTGAAGGTTAAAAGTATTTATATGATTAAAGAAGATCCGAAAACCTTCTTTAACAGGGGGCTTGGTCATAAGCTTTATTACTAGCTTGAGTTCATTTTAACTGTTTAATAATGAACAGTATATAAAAAAAGGAATTATTATATAAAATTTATGACCAATTTTTGTTTTTTTCATATTTATGGTGAATTATGGCAAAAATAGTTGATGAATGGACAGATATTCTGTTTCAAAAAAGAGAAAATGAAGAAAAGCATCCTGGATACGAAAGCGAGATGAGACTGTATGATCTTATCGCTGAAGGCCGTATCAAGGATATGCAGGAGTTTCGAAAGGGAGCTCCTCCTTCAGATGCAAAGGAGAGAGGCGTGCTTTCGGAGGATCCGGTAAGAAATAGCATGTATCATATGGTTGCTATGACGACTCTCATATCAAGAGTCTGCATAAGCCACGGTATAGAGCCGGAAATCGCATATGAGATGAGCGACATTTTTATAAGACGTGCCGATAAAGCGCGGAGTGTTGAAGAGATCAATGTTATCAGAGAAGAAATGATCATGGAATTCGCCCGCGAGATGAATAAGAGGAAGAAAGGCAGCGCAAAGTCAGCTCAGGTTATCATGTGCCTTGATTATATAAATGATCATCTTCACGAGAATATTACAGTTTCTGAACTTGCTGAACATGTAAATCTTACCGTTAAATACCTGTCAAAGCTGTTTAAGAAGGAAATGAACTGCTCGATAAATGAACATATCAGGGATCTTAAGGTTGAGGAAGCCAAGAGTCTTCTGAGATATTCCTATAAATC
Source organism: uncultured Eubacterium sp. (assembly GCA_900321215.1). Taxonomy (GTDB): domain Bacteria; phylum Bacillota; class Clostridia; order Lachnospirales; family Lachnospiraceae; genus Eubacterium_Q. Next base: position 9,524 of record ONVE01000204.1, read on the forward strand.
AAGTATTGAGATAGCGACTGATCTGGGCTTTACTTCTCACAGCTATTTTATCAGTGTGTTTAAGAAGGTCTCCGGAATGACACCGAGAGAATATAGAAATGAAAACTTCAGAAAAGTCAGAGAAAACGGCAGCAATACCGATTAAAATACTGAAATTTATTATAAAGATCGCAGTGATCATTTTGATCCTGTGCGTGCTTGCAACAATTGCCGTTAATTTAGTAATGATCATCAGAGAGAGGAAGAAAATCCTCAGTGTTAGTGAGATCCCGGAGGATTATGACTGTATCCTCGTTCTTGGCTGCAGTGTGAGACCGGATGGGACTCCAAGCAGTGTTCTCAGGGAACGCCTTGACAAGGCTATCGAGCTTTACAAGGAAAAGGGCGGAAAGATACTGATGAGTGGTGATCATCAGACCTTATATTACAATGAAGTCCGTGTTATGAAGGAATATGCGGTAAGTAAGGGCGTTCCTTCAGAAGACATTTTCCTGGATCATGCAGGTTATTCAACGTATGACAGCATTTACCGCGCAAAATATACCTTCGGCGTGAAGAAAATGGTCATAGTTACTACAAAGTATCATCTTTACAGAGCACTTTACCTTGCAGAGGTATTCGGGATCGATGCAAAGGGCATCGCTGCAAAGGATGTCAAAAGCGAAGTATTATACAATAATATGCGTGAGATATTCGCAAGAGACAAGGATTTCATATCCAGTATACTTAAGCCTCAGTCAGAGATAACCGGTGATAAGATATCTCTTGAAGGAAATGGCGACGATACTAACGAAAAATAAGAGGAAATATCATGGAATTTCAGGGACTTACTAAAAAGGAACAGGGAAAGTTTATCACAAGATATGATCTTCAGTATAAAACCTATGACGGTATGGAGAAGATTTATGAAATGATAAGCCGTGATAAGGATATAAAAAGCTTTGAGGAGCTTCATAACAGACCTGCCGATGCGGTTGTGCTTATAATGCACAGTGTAGACGGCGAAAGAATACTCATCAATAAGGAGTTCCGTCTGGCACCGGGAGAGTGGGTTTATAATTTTCCGGCCGGACTTATTGATCCGGGCGAGGATTTTAAGACTGCCGCAGAGAGAGAGCTTCGTGAGGAAACAGGCCTTAGACTTGTCAGCATAGATGACGTGATCGGTGAAAGCTACAGTGCGGTCGGTTTTTCTAATGAGAAAAATGTCTGCGTTGTCGGCACCTGTGAAGGAGAGATAACCGGCAGCGATTCATCGCTTGAAGAGATAGAAGCCGGATGGTATACTAGAGAAGAAGTAAGAGAGCTGCTGAAGGATCAGAAATTTGCAGCCCGTACACAGGCATACTGTTATCTCTGGAGTAAAGAATAACTTTAGAAAGTATTTTAAACAGTCAGAAATGGCTGTTTATTAATGTAATGGAAGAGTAATATATTTCTATTGCATAAATCTTATAAAAGGATGTGGGAGAATGGAAAAAAAGAAAAATGGTAACCTAAAGTTTTTGATAGCATTGGTATGTGTTGTCATCATCATGACGGTTTCCGCAATATTTACTGACGCTGAGTCGGTTAAGGAATCGGCATGGTCCTTGCTTCCGCCGCTTATCGCTATCACACTTGCTCTTGTGACCAAAGAGGTTTACAGCTCACTTTTCATAGGTATAGTGAGTGGAGCGCTTCTGTATTCAGGCTTCAGCTTTGAAGGTACTATCAATCATACCTTCAAGGATGGTGTGATATCAGTACTCTCTGATTCATACAATGTCGGAATACTTGTGTTCCTCGTAATCCTTGGAACCATGGTTCAGCTTATGAACAGAGCCGGTGGTTCTGCAGCATTTGGTGAATGGGCAGGAAAGCATATAAAGACAAGAGTAGGCGCTCAGCTTGCAACTATCGTTCTGGGCGTACTCATATTCATCGATGACTATTTCAACTGCCTTACAGTAGGAAGCGTTATGAGACCTGTAACAGATAAGCATCAGGTTTCAAGAGCAAAGCTTGCATATCTTATTGATGCAACTGCAGCTCCTATATGTATCATCGCACCTATTTCATCCTGGGCAGCGGCTGTTTCCGGATTTGTTAAGGGAGAGAACGGACTCAAGCTTTTCATAAGCTCAATTCCATACAATTATTATGCAATACTTACCATCATTATGATGATTTCTCTTACAGTAATGAAGGCTGACTACGGCCCGATGGGAAGACATGAGAAGAATGCTCTTAAGGGAGATATTTATACTACTCCGGACAGACCGTATGAAAATACAGCCACCGAGGCAGTAAATACAAGAGGTAAGGTTATAGATCTTATAATTCCTATCTTTTCACTTATTGTATGCTGCGTTATCGGTATGATCTACACAGGCGGTTTCTTTGATGGCGGAATCAGTTTTATCGATGCATTTGCAAACAGTAAAGCATCTGTAGGACTTGTTTATGGTTCGTTCTTCGCTATCGTGTTAACAGTGATCCTTTATCTGGCAAGAAATGTACTGAGCTTCAAGGAATGTATGGACTGCCTTTCAGACGGATTTAAGGCCATGGTACCGGCTATACTTATCCTGACCTTCGCATGGTCGCTTAAGGCAATGACTGACAGCCTTGGTGCAAAGGAATTTGTTGCAGGACTTATATCAAGTGATTCAGCAGGTGATCTGATGAACTTCCTTCCGGTGATCATTTTCCTTATCGCATGCTTCCTGTCATTTGCAACAGGTACTTCATGGGGAACCTTCGGTATACTTATTCCGATAGTTGTTGATGCATTTAACGGTAAGGACAGAGACCTTATGATCATCGCAATCTCTGCATGTATGGCAGGTGCGGTTTGCGGAGATCACTGTTCACCAATCTCAGATACAACTATCATGGCCTCTGCGGGTGCGCAGTGTAATAATGTAAACCATGTATCGACTCAGCTTCCGTATGCGATAGTTGCTGCAGCAGCATCAGCACTGACCTTCCTTATCGCAGGATTAGTCAGAAATGCAGTTTTCAGCTTACTCGCAGGAATCGTGATAATGGTTGTATTTATCGTGATCATCAAGGCATTGACCAACCGTAAGTCACCATTTGAAGAAGAGAAAGAATAATCTATACGGTACTGTGATATAGAATATAATTAAGAATAATACCGGATACACATTCTGAATAATGTTAAAGCATAAAAACAGGCGTCGGATCATAACAATCCGTCGCCTGTTTTTTAATTTACTGTATCCGGCTGTTCAGTGGTGATTTCATTAGTTTTTTTACCCGGCAGCTTTACCTCGGCGATAAGAACTGCTGTAAACATCAGTATGCATCCTGCAAGCTCTCTCGGGGCCAGGTCCTCCTTAAGGACGATCCAGCCGGAGAGTGCACCGAAGACACTTTCAAGACACATGATAAGGCTTGCAACTGAAGGAGCTACGCCCTTTTGTCCGATGACCTGACAGGTGTAGGCTACTCCATTTGAGAAGATTCCTGCGTAAAGTATGGTCGGAAGAGCCTTGCGTATGCTGCCCGGAGTAGGGTTTTCAAATATAAACATACATATCGTTGCAAAGACTGCAACAGTAAAGAACATACAGCAGGACAGCTTAAGACTGTCTGTTTTAGGCGTAAAATGATTTACCGACATTATCTGCAGGGCGAAGATCACAGAGCAGAGCATAACGAAGCTGTCACCCAGAGATATATGAAGAGTGCCTTTTATACTCAGAAGGTAAAGACCTATAACGCTTATAATAACTGCCAGCCATATCTTTGCTTCAGGTTTCTTACCGATAAATATCGAGAAGACCGGTACTATAACAACATACATTGTAGTGATAAAGCTTGCCTTTGCGGTTGTTGTATAAGCTATTCCGTACTGCTGCGAGAAGCTTGCAGCGAAGAGGAAGAAGCCGCATATAAGTCCTGCTTTAAAATGCATCTTACGTGACATTTTTACCTTGTCAGGCGTATATTCTTCAGGCTCGGCGAGCCTTCTTTTTTTGTCCCGAAATATTATAAACGGAAGAAGGAAAAGCGTTCCGATATAGCTTCGGCATGTAAGAAATGTAAAAGCTGATACACTCTTTGCACCGATGCTCTGGGCAACGAAGGTGGTGCCCCAGAAGAAAGCGGCTATAAAGAGGGCTGCTACACATCTAGGAGATGAGGCATTTCCGGAAGTGTTTTCCGGGCTGTTACTTAAGCTGTTTCCTGAGCCGGTGCTGGAACCGTTTTTGAATCCGTTTTCATATAGATTATTTTTATTCATTTCTAAGCATCCTGTTCATACAAAAATAAACATCTAGTAAGATAGCATAATTACCTGCAGAATGTAAAGTGCAGATTATAAAGATTATCACGATAAGTACAATGACAATTTTGGAAAAAAAGACCGCAATATTTGACAAGTAAAAAAATACGCTTTGGGCTATATTTATAAATGACACAGAAGGATGAAATGTCAGCTTTGCTGCCGGCATAAAATTCTTCGGCGGATAAAACAAAAAGATAAAATTTGAAACGAGAGGGGAAAAATATGAAAATAAGCAGTTTCGGATTTACAAAGAACAAAGAGGAAGCAAAGCTTTATTCCATCAAGAACGGAAATGTGGAAGCTTTGGTAACAGATTTCGGAGCAACTCTGGTAAAGCTTATCTATACATTGTCTGACGGAAAGACGATCGATACGATCCTTGGTTATGATGATGTAACAGGTTATGAAGAAGGAGACAAATACTTCGGAGCAACCATAGGAAGAAATGCAAACAGAATTTCAAACGGCAGCTTTGTCATTAACGATAAGGAATATAAGCTTTACCAGAATGATATGACAAATAACCTTCACAGCGGTCCTGTAGGCTTTGACAAAATGATCTGGAAGGTTATCGAGGAGACAGAAAGCAGCATTTCCTTCCTTCTTGAGAGACCTGATATGGATCAGGGCTTCCCAGGAAAGATAAGCGTGATCTCAAAGTATTCTATCACAGCAGATAACGGACTTGTTGTTACTTATAAGGCAGTTTCTGATCAGGATACTATCATCAATATGGTAAATCACAGCTATTTCAACCTGAACGGTGAGGGCAGCGGAAATGTTCTCGGCCACAGCATCAGGATTGCTTCTGATTATTATACTCCGGTTGATGAAAAGCTTATCCCTACAGGGGTTGAGAGCGTAAAGGGAACACCATTTGATCTTAATGAGTTCAGCGTTATCGGTGACAAGATCGATCCTGACAATGCACAGATGAATCTTGCAGGCGGCGGATTTGATCATAATTACGTTATAAGACACAGTATTACAGAGCCTTGCGCAGAGGTTAAGGGAGACAGACTTAAGCTTTCTGTTTATACAGATCTTCCTGGAATTCAGTTCTACGCAGGAAACTGTATCGGAAGCGCTATCGGAAAGGGCGGAAATGAATATTCAAAGCAGAGCGGCCTATGCCTTGAGACACAGTTCTTCCCTGACAGCATGAATAAAGCAGGCGTTCTTCCAATGTTTGATTCACCGGTTATCAAGGCCGGAAGAGTATATTTCCACGAAACAGTTTACAAGCTGGAGGAAATCTAAAAAAGTAAAAGAAACGGAGGGTTAGGAGTGGGCGATATATTTAAGGAACAGGCAGAAAAACTGGTTGACCAGATGACTATAGAGGAAGCTGGAAGCCAGCTGAGATATAATTCACCGGCTATAGAAAGACTCGGTATACCGGCTTATAACTGGTGGAACGAGGGACTTCACGGGTTGGCGAGAAGCGGAACCGCAACGGTATTTCCGCAGGCCATCGGACTTGCAGCCATGTTTGACAGAGACATCCTAAAGCGTATTGCAGAGGTTGTTTCGATTGAGGCAAGGGCAAGATATAACGAAAGCCGTAAGGAAGGCGACAGAGATATTTATAAGGGTATTACACTCTGGTCGCCGAATATAAATATATTCAGAGATCCGAGATGGGGCAGAGGACAGGAAACCTATGGTGAGGATCCTTACCTTACAGGAGAACTTGGGCTTTCATTTATAAGAGGTCTTCAGGGAGATGGCAAATACCTTAGAGTCGCTGCCTGCGCAAAGCATTTTGCAGTCCATTCCGGACCTGAGAATTTAAGACACAGCTTCAATGCGGTCGTATCAGAGAAGGACCTTAGAGAGACTTATCTTCCTGCCTTTGAGAAGGCGGTAAAGACAGGCAAGGTCGAGACCGTTATGGGAGCATATAACAGAACAAATGATGAACCATGCTGCGGAAGCCCGACGCTTCTTGACAAGATACTAAGGAAGGAATGGGGCTTCGACGGACATGTGGTTTCAGACTGCTGGGCGGTAAATGATTTCCATTTACACCATAATGTTACAAACGCACCGTTTGAGTCAGTAGCCATGGCAATAAATGCAGGCTGTGACCTCAACTGCGGAGACTGCTTCTTATGCTTACAGACAGCTATAGATGAAGGGCTTGTAACAGAAGAGGCTGTAAGAAATGCGGCCAAGAGACTTTATACGACGAAGGCGCGTCTCGGAATGTTCGCAGATGACTGTGAATATGACAGCCTGGGACAGCTCGATATAGACACTAAGGAAAACAGAAGTCTTTCATATGAAGCAGGCTGCAGATCGATTGTAATGTTAAAGAATGACGGAATACTTCCACTGAAGAAGGAAAACGTAAAGACTATAGCAGTTATAGGTCCTACAGCGGATTCAAGAGAAGTTCTTAACGGCAATTACAACGGTACAGCTTCTGAGTATATAACAAATCTTGAGGGTATCAGAAGAGTCGCAGGAGATGACATAAGAGTCATTTATGCAGAGGGCTCACACCTTTATAAGGACAGAGTCCAGAATCTTGCAGAGCCTGATGACAGGATATGCGAGGCGGTAAGTGCAGCGAAGGTAAGTGATGTGGTCATAATCTCCGTAGGACTTGATGCAACGATTGAAGGAGAAGAGGGAGATACCGGAAATGCTTTTGCAGCAGGTGATAAGGTAAATCTTCTTCTGCCGGAAGTACAGAGGAAGCTTATCAGGAGAGTTGCAGAGACAGGAAAGCCGATAATACTTGTAAATAATACAGGCAGCCCGATGGATCTTTCCGAAGAGGAGGAGCTTTCTTCAGCAATACTTCAGTGCTGGTACAGCGGTGAATACGGTGGACTCGCTCTTGCAGATACTATATTCGGTAATAACAATCCGAGCGGCAAGCTTCCTATCACCTTCTATAAGGACGGTACACTTCCAGAGTTCACTGATTACAGCATGAAGGGAAGAACCTACAGATATCTTGAAGAGGAGCCTGAGTTTCCATTTGGCTTTGGTCTTGGCTATTCGAAGCTTAGATATGACAAGCTGGAGATCAAGAGCATGGAAGGACAGGTTCTCTGCAGCGTAGATGTTACCAATATTGGTGAATATGATGCAGAAGAGATAACAGAGGTTTATATCGCAGGAAATATTATCGAGAAGGCAGAAAATGAAATGAATGAGGCATTCCTCGGAAGGCTCAGTCTGGATAACCAGCCGAGATACAGCCTTGCCGGATTCGGCAGGAATCTTATCAGGAAGGGAGAGACCGTGAGAGTATCTGTTTCAATCGACAGAGACAGCTTTAAAACGGTTCTTTCAGACGGTTCAAAGGAATTACTTCATGGAAAATATACGATCTATGTTGGCGGAAGTCAGCCGGACAGCCTGAGCAGCAGGCTTACGGGTGCAGCACCGCTCAGTATGGATGTAGAGATCTAAAGATACTTTTGACAATAAAGTCATTATATATATTTAAAGGAGAATTACAAAAATGAAGCTTTTTATTGACACAGCAAACGTAGAAGATATCCGTAAGGCAAATGATATGGGAGTTATCTGTGGAGTAACAACCAACCCTTCACTTATCGCAAAGGAAGGAAGAGATTTCAAGGAAGTAATCAAGGAGATCACAAGTATAGTAGACGGACCTATCAGCGGAGAGGTTAAGGCAACAACAGAGAAGGCTGAGGATATGATCGAGGAAGGACGTGCTATAGCAGCCATCCATCCTAACATGGTAGTTAAGATCCCTATGACTGTTGAAGGACTTAAGGCAGTTAAGGTTCTCTCAAAGGAAGGCATCAAGACAAACGTAACACTTATCTTCAGTGCAAATCAGGCCCTCCTTGCAGCAAGAGCAGGTGCAACATATGTATCACCTTTCCTTGGAAGACTTGATGATATCAGCTCACCTGGTATTGAGCTTATCGAGGATATCGTTCAGATCTTCGGAAATTACGATATTGATACAGAGATCATTGCAGCAAGTATCAGAAATACAGTTCATGTAACTGAGTGTGCTCTTGCAGGTGCAGATATCGCAACAGTTCCATATAAGGTTATCGAGCAGATGACAAAGCATCCGCTTACAGATCAGGGTATCGAAAAGTTTAAGAAGGATTATCTTGCTGTATTCGGTGAGTAATCAGAAAGTATCATTTGGGAGGTAAACTAAATGTATATTGGTGTTGATCTTGGTACATCAGCCGTTAAGCTTCTTCTTATGGATGATGAGGGCGGCATTGTAAAGACCATTTCAAAAGAATATCCTATCAGCTTTCCGCAGGACGGATGGTCTGAGCAGAATCCTTCTGACTGGCTTAAGCAGAGTATAGAGGGTATCAGAGAGATCGCTGAGGGTTACAATGACAGAATAAATGGTATCGGAATCGGCGGACAGATGCATGGTCTGGTATGCCTTGATGAAAATGACGAAGTCATCCGTCCGGCTATCCTTTGGAACGACGGAAGAACAGAGAAGGAAGTTGAGTACCTCAATAATGTGATCGGTAAGGATAAGCTTTCGCTTTACACAGGAAATATAGCATTTGCAGGCTTTACAGCTCCTAAGATCCTCTGGATGAAGGAGAATGAGCCGGAGAATTTCGCAAAGATAAAGAAGATAATGCTTCCTAAGGACTATATCGTTTATATGTTCACAGGAACACTCAGCTCTGACTATTCGGATGCAGCCGGAATGCTTCTTCTTGATACAAAGAATAAGAGATGGTCAAAGGAAATGATCGATATCTGCGGTATCACAGAGGAAATGCTTCCTAAGCTTTATGACAGCTTTAATGTAGTAGGTACAGTTAAAGATGATATCATGGCGAAGACCGGCCTTTCAGGAAGTGTAAAGGTTGTTGCGGGCGCAGGAGACAATGCGGCAGCGGCTATCGGTACAGGTGCCTGCGGAGCCGGAAAGTGCAATCTTTCTCTCGGTACTTCAGGAACAATATTTATAACATCAGACAGATTTGCTGTAGATGATAATAATTCACTTCACAGCTTCTGCCATGCGGATGGCGGCTTCCATCTTATGGGATGTATGCTTTCGGCAGCATCTTGCAATAAGTGGTGGATGGACGATATTTTAGGCGATGAGGATTATGCGGCTGAGCAGGCTAAGATGAATAAGCTCGGAACCAACAACGTATTCTTCCTTCCATATCTTATGGGTGAGAGATCGCCTCACAACAATCCGCGTCTTCGTGCAGGATTTTTGGGAATGAGAATGGATACCGCAAGAGAGGATATGTCGCTTGCAGTGCTTGAGGGTGTTGCATTTGGCTTAAGAGATTCTCTCGAGGTTGCAAGAAAGCTTGGAATAGAAGTAAAAGAGTCAACCATCTGCGGAGGAGGAGCAAAGAGCCCTCTCTGGAGAAAGATCATGGCTAACGTAATGAATATAGACATCATGACTGTTGAAAATGATGAAGGACCGGCTCTCGGAGGAGCTATCCTTGCGGCAGTCGGATGCGGACGTTATAAAGACTGTGAGGATGCCAAGAAGAATATCATTAAGTATTCCGAGACAGTTAAGCCGGATCCTGTTCTTGCAGCTAAATACGAGGAGAAGTATCAGGAATTCAAGAGATTAACCGGTGCGGTGATCCCTCTTTACTGATAAAGCTTTACTGCATTTGAAACTTTTTTGTTAGCAGGAGAAAGTATGAGTTATCTTAGATTATCAGCTATATTCAGTGACGGAATGATGCTGGAAAGAGATACAGCCTTTAATATGATCTGGGGATATACCCGCCCTGACGCGGAGGTCAGGGCGGAGCTTTCCGGATGCGGCTTCAAAATGACGGGAGAGACAGCCGGCGATATAGCAGGCTTCTTCCAGATACAGCTTCCACAGAGACCTGCGGGCGGACCGTATGAGCTTACGATAGTCTCGGGAGAAGAGAAAAAGGTCATTAAGGATATTCTGTTCGGAGAGATATTTCTTCTCGGCGGACAGTCGAATATGGAGCTTAGCATAGGTACTGTATCTAAGGATAGAGCAGAGCTTCCTGACATAGATAAAAACTACATAAGAGCGTTTACATTTGAGCAAAAGCCTGTATATAGTGATCCTTCGGATATGATCAGTGAAGGAAGATGGATAAAGGCTGAAGGAAAAAGCCTAAATGATTTCAGTGCGGTTGGTCTTTATGCAGCAGTAAGCCTTTATGAGAAGCTTGAGGTACCGGTCGGCTTATATCAGACTGCAATAGGCGGTTCGCCGATATCCTCATGGCTTAGCGAAAATTCAGTAATGAGACTTTCACTCGATGCTGACAGGCTGATGGCTGTAAATGAATCGGGAGAGGGTGACCTATGCAGTCCGACTGCAGGCTTTTACGGATCACTTTATCCGCTTCAGAGGCAGCAGATCAAAGCGGTTCTTTTCTATCAGGGCGAGTCAAATGTAGAAAGACACGAGACCTACAGATCTGAATTCGCAGCGATGACGGCTGACTGGAGAAGACTTTTCAGAAATCCGGAGCTTCCATTTTTCTACGTGCAGCTTGCAGGCTACGGCGAAGGAGTAAGAAACTGCGTTAAAACAGACTGGTCAGTCTTCAGGGACGTTCAGCTTCAGTGTGAATCAATCCAGAATACATATATGGTTCAGGCTTATGATCTCGGAGATCAGGATGATATACATCCGGCAGATAAAAAGCCTCTGGGTGAGAGACTTGCGGACGCAGTATATTCAGTGCTCTTTGGAAATGGTGTTTATTTCAAAGGACCGGGACTTTCAAATCTCAGGCTTGACGGCAAGAAGGCCGTTCTGGATTTTTCCACTCTCGGCGGACTTGTGAATAAGAATATATCCGAAGAGACAGTCGGCTTCAGCCTTGTTTTTATAAAAGACGGCGAAGAGATGATCGAAGAGGTATCGGGAAAGCTGGATACATCCGGTGGTAAGAAGAGAGTTGTCATAGATATACCGGAGGGCAGTCTTCCTGAAGAAATCCGATATGCATGGAACAATTATCCATATAGTGCATCACTTTATGACAGTTACGGACTTCCGGCAGTTCCTTTCCGGATTCCGGTCTGACTTAGAAATACCGGGAGAAGATAGAGATAAATGCTAAAGGTGTTCAAGAAAAACCGAGAGTTTTATTATGGAATGAAGCTTGGAAACAAACTTAAGTTTCTGTTTGTTTTCTTTGTATTCATGCCGCTTATAATCACTGGAAGCATCATCATTTTTTCTACTATCAGCAACAACCGGGCGGATGAAAGAAGAAAGATGAAGAATGTGACGGAGGCCATCAAGAACACCATAATCGGTGAGTTTGATTATCCGTCATCAGTAGCACAGAGCATCAACAAAAATGATTATCTGGAACGCTTTTTAAGCGAGCAGTATGAAACACCGTATGATTACTATGTCGCTTATAAAAGCATTACATCCAAATCAATACTCGGCAACAATATCGGAATGGATAACGCCAGGATCATGATATATGCCGACAACGAGACTATACTTAACGGAGGCGAGTTCTTCCAGCTTGCTCCGGTTAAGATGTCTTCCTGGTACAACGTTCTCGCCAAGCAGAAGGGCGGGACCTGTATCATGTTCTACTTTGATACCTCCAAGGTTCCCTATGTAACTCCTAAGCGTAAGATACTTTATATGATGAAGCTGAATGAAAAGTTCTACAGCGGATGTGAAAGGGTACTGAAGATAGAGATAGACTATCAGTCATTTGTAAGCAAAATGCAGAATCTCGCAGAGGATTACGGTATCTATATCCTTTGCGATAACAAGATAGTCTTCTCAACAACAGACGGAAATGATACCACACTTAACTATGGGACATTTGATAAAAAAATGGAAGATGATGTGGAATATACTGCATCATTTGAGAATTACGGGGCGAATTTTAAAATATGCATAATGAAGAAAAAAGGCATGAATCTGGCGGGGTTCTTAAAGATAATTCCACTTATAATCTTCTTCATTGTGATAGATATAATTCTTCCTTTTTTTGTACTCTCAAGGCTTGAAAGATCGATAGTAAGAAGGATAAATGTCATAGAACAGTCCTTCTCGAAGGTTGATGACGAGGAGCTTCATAAGATAGAAACTATCGAGGGCTCCGACGAGATAGCAGGCCTTATGAAGAATTACAACAAGATGGTCGATCGTACAAATGCACTTATACAGACAGTATATAAGGATAAGTTAAATGAACAGCAGATGGATATCGCACGGCAGAATGCAGAGCTTCTTGCGCTGCACAGCCAGATCAATCCTCATTTCCTGTTTAATGCGCTCGAGAGTATCAGAATGCACAGTATTCTGAAGAAGGAATATGAGACGGCAGACATGGTGGAGTGTCTTGCCATAATGCAGAGAAATAATACAAACTGGGGCAATGATATGGTTCATATCCGCGATGAGGCGGAGTTTGTGAAGGCTTATCTTGAACTCCAGAAATACAGATTCGGAAACAGACTTTCTTATGAGGTTGATATAGATGAGGAATGTAAGGATGTGATAATACCAAAGCTTACGGTAGTTACATTCGTTGAAAATGCCTGTATCCACGGAATAGAGAAGAAATCAAATCCGGGATGGATATTTGTCAGGGCTTATCTTGAAAAAACCGATGTTGTGATCGAGGTGGAGGATACCGGCATCGGAATGAATGAGGAGGAGACGGAGGCGATGAGAGCTCTGATGCTTCATTCAAGCATGGATAACCTGAAGAACAATAAACATGTAGGCATCATGAATGCCTGTCTCAGACTAAGGATGATGAATGAAAATGTGAAGATCCGTGTTGAGAGCGAAGAAAAGACCGGAACTATGATAGAGATCAGAATACCGAATGAGTCTTTGGAATCTTAAGAGGGGAGGAAAATATGCTTAATGTAATGCTTGTGGATGATGAACCGTTTATTACACAGGGACTTACGGTTCTCATTGATTGGGAAAAAGAAGGATACAGAATAGTTAATATTGCAAGTAATGGCATTGAAGCTCTGGAGTATCTTAAATCTACAAAAGAGAAGGTTGATCTTATTCTTGCGGATATAAGAATGCCGGAAATGACGGGCATCGAACTCCTTGAGAAGATCAGAGAGGAAGAGCTTTCGGATGCTTATTTTGTGATCCTGAGCGGTTATGCGGATTTTGATTATGTCAGGGATGCTATGAGAAACGGCTGTGTGGAGTACATGCTTAAGCCGGTCAACAAGGATGAACTGATATCCAATCTTAGAAGGATATCTGAGATCAAGAAGAATGACATCATTTCAGAAGAGCATCAGAAGGCAGCGGATGATGCTTATCTTGAGAAGAATCTCAGCCTTCTGATAAACGGAAGGTATGATGACGATACACTCAGATGGATCAAAGAAAATCTGATGATCTACGGAAGAGTCAGATACATCTATATAGAATTCTGTAAATCAGATGATGATGAAGAGGATAATGTTGTTGAAACAGAGCGTAAGATGCTTCTGTCAGCCTGCAGGGATTATCTTGGAGAAGGACAGGAGGGCGTGGTGATAGACAGCGCCTGGAGCGCTTCTGAGAGCGGAGCCGGATATATCTTCAGCGGAGATTATGCAGAGTCAAGGAAGAAGACCGATGAGGACTTCCTCTATGATCTTTATACAGGCATCAGAAGAAGCATGAATAAACCGATCCATATCATCGCGGGTAAGAGTGTTAAAGATATCTCGCTTCTCTCAAAGTCATACAGTACGGCTATGATCTTAAGGCAGCAGATAGCCTTTCATGAAGAGAAGAATATATACATTTACGAGGATGAGGTAAAGGTAAATAAATGTAATGTCCTTCTATGCAAGAACAGTCTTGATGACCTTGTAAGAGCCATTGATGAGGGCGATGAGGCAAGGATAATCGAGAAGGTTGATACATTTTATAAAGAAATGGCGAATATGGGCGTTATGGAGAATACGGTCAGCCTTAACCTTAATTATCTTCTGTTCCAGCTGATCCATCTTGCAACAGAGCAGGACAGTGAGGTCGATCAGGAGGAAATACTTGATTATATAAGTGAAACAGCTATAACAAAAGATTTCAGAAGAGGCAGCCGCAGTCATATCAGACATTTTGCTGTTGAGTATTCAAAGTATATGTCTCAGCTTAGGAAAAATGTAAGTCGCGGCGTCCTCCAGGATATAGAAAATGAAGTTAAAGAAAACTATGCGGAGAATCTGAGTCTGAAGGAGCTGAGCCGTAAGTATTATATCAACAGCTCATATCTTGGACAGCTCTTCAGGAAAAAATACGGAAAATCCTTCAAGGATTATCTCACTGATTATCGTATCGAGGAAGCGGCAAAGCTTCTTCTTAAGACCGATAAAAAGATAATCATCATTTCTGAAGAAGTGGGCTATAAGGACAGCGATTATTTCCTCCAGAAATTTATAGAGAGAAAGGGCTGCACGCCTTCAAAATACAGAAGAACATACAGCTAGAATAACGATTCTACAAGTAAAACAGACCTGCGTTTCGCGACATAAAAGCTTCGAAATGCAGGTCATTTTTTTACCTGTTTATTATCAATATTTTATCGGGTTTTTATTAGGCTTTTGTCGGGTTAAAGATCGGCGCAACCATAATATAATGATCATGAAGTCAAAAACAAAGATCATTTTTTGGGAGGTAAAAGAATGAAATTAAAAAGCTTAAGAAGAGTCGGAGCTCTTGGACTTGCAATGACATTTGCAGTTGCTTCAATGGGTGCCTGCGGTAAGAAAAAAACTGCAGAGAAGACCGAAGATGGAACAAAGATCAAAGATTTCACCATGTTCTGTGCGATGCCTAAGGCAGAGATCAATGCAAACAATGATATCAAGGAGATAATCGCTCAGAAGATCGGCGCAAGATGTAAGGAGTCATGGCTTACAGGACAGTCTGATGCAGAGGCAATCGGAACTATCATCGCCAGTGGTGACTATCCTGACTTCATTAATGGCGGAGACGCTATGATGCAGCTTTATGATGAAGGCGCACTCATAGCATGGGATGACTATATTGATAAGTATCCTAACATCAAGGAAATGTACACACCTGAAGAGTGGGATATGTTCAGACAGGCCGACGGTCATATCTACTGGGCAAACGTATTCCAGAATACATACGGCGAGTCAAAGGCAACAACACATAATGACGAAGCCTTCTGGATCCAGGCAAGGGTACTTGAGTGGGCAGGTTATCCTAAGATCGAAACACTTGACGAGTACTTCGATGTACTTGAAAAGTTTGCAGCAGCAAATCCGGAATTCGAAGGGGCTAAGACAATTCCGTATACAATGCTTTGTGAGGACTGGAGATATTTCTGTATAGAGAATGCACCTGAGTTCCTCGATGGATATTCAAATAACGGATCGGTAATCGTTGATTCATCAGATATGAACAACCCTAAGATCGTTGACTATAATACAACACCTACAGCTGAGAAGTATTTCAGAAAGCTCAATGAGGAATACGCTAAGGGAATCATCGACATTGAGTTTGCAACACAGACATATGATGAGTATATCGCAAAGCTTTCAACAGGAGCTGTACTCGGTATGTGTGATCAGTGGTGGGATTTCGCATTCAACGTAAATGATGTACTTAAGACACAGGGACTTGATGAGAAGGGATGCAACTACGTACCACTTGGACTTACTATCGAAAAGGGTATGGAGAACAGATGGCATACATATGATGATACACTTAACAATTCGTCAGGTGTAGCTATCACAAAGAGCTGTAAGGATGTTGACGGTGCTTTCAAGTTCATGAACGATCTTCTTGATCAGGAGATCCACGATCTCAGATTCTGGGGCGTTGAAGGTACTGACTACCTTGTAGATGAGAACGGACTTTACTACAGAACAGAAGAGATGAGAAAGAACTGGGCTAACGCTGAGTATAAGGCAAAGCACGTATGTGACTATGGTTATTTCCCACAGTGGGGCGGTACATCAAGAGATGGAAAGAATGCCATGATGCCTACAGAGCAGCCTTCAGAGTTCATGGATACACTTGCTACACCACTCAGAAAGTGCTTCGAGGCATACGGTGTTACAACATATCCGGAAATGATCGGATCAGTAAATGAGCATAATGCTCCTTGGTTCCCAATGTATTCTTACTCTAACTCTATGACAACAGCTACCAAGGGTGGTGTTGCCTGGGTTAAGATGGGCGAGGTTAAGCATGAGTGGCTTCCAAAGGTTGTAATGGCTAAGGATTTTGACTCTTCATGGGCTGATTACATGAAGAAATATAACAGCTGCAAGCCGGAAGACTTCCTTGCAGAGATGCAGGCAGAGCTTCTTAGAAGAGCGGGAAAGTAGTTCCAGGCAAATAAAGTTTAATTAGTTAATAGTGATGGGTTGCTTTGGTTCCCCCCCCTCTTTCAAGGCAACCCATTATCTATAAAAAAAGGGAGCATTTATGGCTGAGAATGTAGCTAAGATCAAAAAAAGAAAAGATAATATATATAAGCCTAAGTTTTCCTTCAAAGAAGTGAAACGGCAAAAGGCACTTATGATCTGGTCGGTGCTTTTCCTGATCTACGGAATAGTTTTCTATTATCTGCCCCTGGGCGGCTGGGTAATGGCTTTTAAGAACTATAAGACGAAAGACGGAATATTCGGTTCGAAATGGGTTGGACTTGATAAATTCAAATTCCTCTTCTCGGACGACACCTTCAAACAGGTTATAAGAAACACTCTCTGCATGGGCGTCATCAATCTCGTTGCAACATTCGTAACTGCAATCGCCTTTGCAATTCTTCTGAATGAGATCAGAAACAGACACTTCAAGAAAACTGTTCAGACTATCTCTTACATGCCTCATTTCCTTTCATGGGTTATCGTAACAGGCCTTTTACATGATGCACTTTCAGTAAATGGTATCATCAATGAAATCCTTGTTAAAACACATATACTCAGTTCACCGGTGAGCTTCATGTCAAAGCCGGGAGCCTTCTGGCCGATAGTTGCATTTGCAAATGTCTGGAAGGAGACCGGATGGAATGCAATCGTTTATCTCGCTGCTATAACAGCGATCGATGCAAGTCTTTATGAAGCTGCTTCAATAGACGGTGCGGGAAGATGGGCAAAGATCAGGCATATTACACTGCCTTCGATAAAACCGACAATTATAGTCCTGCTTCTTATCAATATCGGAAACGTTCTTAATGCGGGATTTGAAATACAGTACATGATGAGAAACGGTCTTATCAAGAGTGTGTCAGATACTATTGATATTTATACACTTACCTGGTCTATAGGACAGAATGACTATTCACTCGGTACGGCGGCCGGTATGTTTAAGAGCCTGGTATCTATCGCATTAGTCGTCATAGCTAATACAATGGCGAAACGAATGGGCGAAGAAAGGCTGTTCTAGGAGGACTGTATGGATGAGAAAGTAGTATATAAAAAGAAAAAAATGAAAACCTCCACAGGTGATAAGGTGTTTACTGTGGTAAATACGATCATAATGGTCCTTTTCCTCATCATCACCTTATACCCGATACTTAATACACTTGCTGTATCACTTAATGACGGTATTGATTCAGTCAGAGGAGGAATACATCTCTGGCCGAGAAAATTTACCTTCAGTAACATGGTATCGATCCTGAGGAAGGAGAATATATACACCGGTGCGGTGATAAGTGTGCTCAGAACTATTATCGGTACACTTCTTGCCCTGGCAGCAAATGCACTTCTTGCTTTTATCGTAAGCCGGAAGAGATTTCTCTTCAGGTCCCAGCTTTCACTTTTCTGGGTTATTACGATGTATGTTAACGGCGGTATGATCCCGACACTGGTGCTTTACAAGAGTCTTAATCTTACAAAGAGCTTCTGGGTATATGTAATTCCGGGAATGGTCAGTGCATTCAATATGCTTGTCATGAGAACCTATATGAACGGCCTTCCTGATGCACTTGAAGAAGCGGCAGAGATCGACGGTGCAGGATATATGAAGATATTTGTAAAGATAATATCTCCTCTCTGTAAGCCGGTATATGCAACTATAGCGCTCTTCATTGCAGTTTATCAGTGGAACTCATGGTTTGATACAATGATGTACAACCCTCGTGAAGAGAATTACACAACACTTCAGTGGGAGCTCATGAAGCTGCTCACATCGGCAATGTCCCAGTCGGGAAGTGCCAACCCGGGAAATACAGCGGTCGGTTCAACCATTACGCCTGTGGCGATAAGGGCGGCGGCAACAATACTTACGTCGATACCGATCATCTGTCTGTATCCTTTCCTGCAAAAATATTTTGTATCCGGTATCACTATCGGAGGTGTAAAGGAGTAAAGCTTTGGCAGCAGAGTATAAAAACTATCTACTTGACTTCGGCGTTTCAAACGCCGAAGCCATGGAAAGATGCAGAGAAATATATGATACGATCTTCTACGGAAAGCCGGAGGAAAGATTCTACAATGAGACGGAAGATATGGGCTATATCATAGATACCGGCAATCTTGATGTCAGAACAGAAGGCATGTCCTACGGAATGATGATGAGTGTCCAGATGGATCGTAAGGAAGTATTTGACAGGCTTTGGAAATGGGCAAGAACTTATATGTATCTTACTGACGGCCCGAACAAAGGGTATTTTGCCTGGTCCTGCAAGCCTGACGGTTCAAAGAATTCCTATGGAGCGGCGCCTGACGGAGAAGAGTTTTTTGCAATGGCTCTTATCTTTGCAGGCAACAGATGGGGTAATGGCAATTCAATATTTAACTATCATAAGGAAGCAGCTGAACTGCTGCATACCATCATCAGCAAGGGCTATGACGGAAGTGAAGGAAGGGCGATGTTTGACAGGACGAATCATCTGATCAGATTTATCGCTGAAGTGGATTTTACAGATCCTTCATATCACCTGCCTCATTTCTATCAGCTTTATGCAGATTACTGTTATCCGGAGGACAGGGATTTCTTCTTAAAGGCAGCTGAGGAGAGCAGAAAATATCTTAAGAAGGCCTGTGATGAAAGGACCGGTATGAGCGCAGAATATGCAGAGTTCGACGGTACACCGCACAGAGCGGATTATGATATATCTGGCGGAAGGCATGACTGGTACTACAGTGACGCATACCGCACCATAATGAATATCGCGCTTCTCGGCATCTGGTTCGGCCGGGAGAAATGGATGAAGGAAGTATCAGACAAGCTTCTTCATGTTATGACAGATAATGCAGACGATTTTATGCATATATTTGAGACTGACGGTACGAAGCTTGAAGAGAAGGCTCTTCACCCGGTTGCAATGATAGCTTCAAATGCGGCTGCCGGAGCTCTGACAGATAATCCTGCGGGTGCATACTGGATCAGGAGATTTCTTGAGACACCGCTAAGACTTGGAGACAGAAGATATTATGATAATTGTTTATATTTCTTTTCGTATCTTTTACTGAGCGGAAATTACAGGATTTACTAGTTAATAAACTAAAAGTACACCAGATCAGAAATTAGACTCTGGATGTACGGAGAAACGGCGTTTTACCTGCCGGAAAATGGAGGGGAAAATATGGGCATTTTAGATTATGACAGTCCGGTCATGGAGACTATAAGCAGGATCACGGATTATGTACTGCTTACATTTTTAACACTTATCTGCTGTATTCCGATCTTTACTATAGGAGCGGCATTTACGGCAAAGTATTATGTTTCGATGAAAATGGTAAAAGGAGAGGAACCGGTCGTATTTAAGGCTTTCTTTCATTCTTTCAGAGAGAATCTTAAGCAGACCTCGGTACTTACCGGAATAGTTCTTCTGGTATCACTTTTTATCGGCTATGACTGGTATCTGATATTTAAAACGAATGTAGAGTTTGTGGGATTTATGAAATACCTTCTCGGATTTCTGACACTGCTTTTAATGATGTCTGTATTTTCACTTTTTCCTATAGTTTCAAGGTTCCAGATCACAACCTTTGAAGCTATTAAAAGCGCTTTGATCTTTTCACTTGCAAATTTCCTCAGAGTGGTATTTGCTATCGCTATGATAGCTGTTCCTGTATTCGTTGCTTTATGGTACTTTAAATGGGCCTGGCTGATCCTGCTTTTCTCAAGCGTGACCATGCTTTACTTCAACAGCATGTTCTTTGTAAAGAAATTCAAGGCTCTTGAAGAAGCAAACGGATTCATTCAGGAAGATGAAGGAGAGGTGGCAGAGCAGTAATGATCGGCGGAATTACCCTCTCAGAGTATATTGCAGAGGAAAAAAGCAAGCTTAACGAAATGAGCCGCAGGGAAAAGATCAGTTATTTCAAATCCTATTATCTAGGATACCTGATAGCTATAGTTCTTGGAATAATCCTTGCAGTGGCATTTGTACATGATGCGATAATCGCATCTAAGGATGAGCTTTCATCAGGAATAGTTATGGATCTTACACTTTCGAAGGATGGTACCAGGGCGCTGACTGACGGACTTAAAAAATATGCCGGAAGTAAAGATGATGCATTTATTAGTAATGAAATGTATTTTAACAGCGATGATCCGACTCTTGAGACCGGTATACAGGCGCAGCTTGCTGCAGGATCGTATGATTATGCGATCGCGAGCGGGAAGGCTCTGAAGAAGGTCATAAACTACGGCGTGATCACAGGTGTATCCGAAGCTGGAGCTAAGGAGCTGGCTGAGAAAGCCGGGTGCGGGATCATTTCACTTACTGACAGTGACGGTGTGACGATTGATGCGGCTATAGATATCTCCGGTACGGAATTTGTCAGAAAGTATGCAGGAGAAGGCGTAAAGGTGTATTTTATCTTTACAGGAATGACAAAGAGCCAGAAGAAAGGTCTGCTGGCTCTGGAGTATATTCTTGATCAGAAATAAGATCGGTATTAATTATCATGGCTTCGTATCTCTTCGGAGATGCGGAGCTTTTTATATTCTGAAGGGGTCTTTCCGGTAAGCTTTCTGAAAGCTCTTGCAAAAGAAGAGGATGACTGGAAGCCTGTATTAAGAGCAACGTCTGTTATAGACATATCTGTTGCAAGCAGTGCTTCGGAGACCTGTATCCTTTTCAGCATGATGTACTCATGAAAGGTGTAGCCGGTGTATTTTGAAAAGATGCGGAGAAAATGAAACTTAGAGAAGCCGGCATCGGCAGCGGCCTTTTCAACTGTCATTTCCTGAGCATAATTATCGTCAATATATTTAAGCAGCTCCTGAATGGTCTGATATCCCTTGACCTCCGGAATTGAAACGGAAGGCGCATCGGTTTCAAGACGATCACCGATAACGAAGAAGAATTCATAAAGCTTTCCGAATATCCTGTATTCCCAGAAAAGATCGTGAGTGAAATATGTTTCCTGCATTTCCATAAGAAGATTATACAGCTTATCATATATACGCGGGAAGGTGCGGCGGTTCAGAAGGAGACCGTTAAAAAAGTACTGCTCGAGTCTTTTATAGTCCTTCATATCAAAAAGATCTTTTGTACGTATAAGATAGATAAAACGTATGCCCTGATGGTCATTTTTATATTCATGAAGAGTATTAGGCGGAATTATAAGGATATCGCCGCTCTTCATATTGTACTGGGTGGTATTTACGTGTATTTCGTAGTCCTCTCTTATACAGATGACTATCTCGAGAGTATCATGGGCATGGAGAGAGTAGCCCTCGGCCTGAGTGTTGTACCATATCCTGATATTGGATTCGTCGGAATATGAAACGTCCTCGATATTCTCCCTGAGTACACGTCCGGAGTAGTCGGAAGAAGGCTGACGGTATCTGAGAGGAGTGCTGTATGAAGGCGACTCCACCTTGTATGAAGTTTTCTTTTCAGTGCTTTCAGCCTGATTAATACTGCTTGCCATGGTCTTTCTCCGGTTTTGATACAAAATTCCAGTAACATTTTAATACAAAGAAGGATTAATAACAAGAAGCATTTAGCAGTGTAATTCAGTGCTTTTTTACAGTAAAATCAAGGGATTTTTATGTATCAGACAGAGTGGAGCGGACGTGATGAGGTGAAAATATAAGTAGAGAAAAGATATGAAATACGTAAGATGATATAGGATCAATTCGTAAGGAACAAGGACAAAAATAATATTTAAAATGTGGTTGACTTACTGATTCGCAGGGTGTATAACATAATTGTTAGCACTCAAGCACAGTGAGTGCTAACAGAGAAAAAGCAAACATAAGAAACACATACAGTAAACTGATTCAGAAAGTAAACAAAGTATTTAACACACATACAACGAATGGAGGTGTCGGAGAATGAATGCCGAAAAGTTTACAAAAAAATCGCTTGAAGCTTTGGAAAACGGTCAGAAGATGGCCATGGAATACGGAAATCAGGAGGTCAGATCCGAGCACATCCTTTCATGCCTTTTGACATTGGAGGACAGTCTGATCCTTAAGCTTTTAAAGAAAATGAGTATTGATACGGATGCTCTTACAAGTGAAGCAGAGAAGGCTGTAAGACTTCTTCCGAAGGTCGGTGGCTCAAACAGTGATATTTATATGGGCGGGGATGCCGGAAGGATACTCATGAAGGCCGAGGATGAGGCCAAGAAAATGGGAGACAGCTTTATATCTGTAGAGCATCTGTTCCTGGGACTTCTTGACTCCCCTAATGATAAGATCAAGGATATCTTTAAGAGCTTTGGCATTAAGAAGGATGCATTTTTAAAGGCTCTTGCTGATGTGAGAAAGAATAAGAGAGTAGATTCGGAGAATCCTGAGGATACCTATGATGCGCTTGAAAAGTACGGCTACAATCTGGTGGAAAGAGCCAGAGAGCAGAAGCTTGATCCGGTCATAGGACGTGACAGTGAGATCAGAAATATCATAAGAATACTTTCACGTAAGACCAAGAATAATCCGGTGCTTATCGGAGAGCCCGGAGTCGGAAAAACTGCTGCGATAGAAGGACTTGCACAGCGAATAGTAAAGGGAGATGTGCCTGATTCACTGAGAGATAAGGAGATATTTGCTCTTGATATGGGTTCTCTTATAGCAGGTGCAAAGTACAGAGGTGAATTTGAGGAAAGGCTCAAGGCTGTTCTTGATGAGGTCAGAAAGTCCGATGGACAGATAATAATGTTCATCGATGAGATCCATACTATAGTAGGAGCAGGCAAGACCGACGGATCACTTGACGCCGGAAATATGCTGAAGCCGCTTCTTGCAAGAGGCGAGCTGCATTGTATCGGTGCAACGACAATAGATGAATATAGAAAATACATCGAGAAGGATAAGGCGCTTGAAAGAAGATTCCAGCCGGTAATGGTATCAGAGCCTTCTGTTGAGGATACAGTATCTATCCTTCGTGGTATCAAGAACAGATATGAGGTTTACCATGGCGTTAAGATTTCGGACGGTGCTCTTGTTTCAGCAGCAGTGCTCTCTAACAGATATATAACCGACAGATTCCTTCCGGATAAGGCAATCGACCTTGTTGATGAAGCCTGCGCTATGATCAAGACAGAGCTTAATTCAATGCCTGCAGAGCTTGATGAGATATCAAGACGTATCATGCAGCTTGAGATTGAGAGAGAAGCTCTTAAAAATGAGGAAGACAATTTAAGCCGTGAAAGACTTAAGGTGCTTGAAGAAGAGCTTGCTGAGATGAAGGAGCAGGAGAAGGGCATGAAGGCTACCTGGGATAATGAAAGATCCGAGGTTGATAAGGTCAGAGAGCTTCGTTCAGAGATCGAAAGAGTAAAGGACGACATAGAGATAGCACAGAGAAAATATGATCTTAACAAGGCTGCTGAGCTTCAGTACGGAAAGCTCCCTCAGCTTGAGAAGGAACTTGAAAGCCTTGAAGAGAAGGTAAATGATAAGGACAGAAAGCTTATCCATGAAACTGTTACGGAAGACGAGATTGCAAAAATCATTTCCAAGTGGACGGGCATTCCGGTAGCAAAGCTGACAGAAACAGAGAGAAATAAGACTCTTCATCTGGCAGAACAGCTTCATAAGAGAGTTGTCGGACAGGACGAGGCAGTTTCACTTGTCAGTGATGCAATCATCCGTTCAAAGGCCGGTATCAAGGATCCGACCAAGCCTATCGGTTCATTTCTCTTCCTTGGACCTACCGGCGTAGGTAAGACTGAGCTTGCAAAAACGCTTGCAGAAGCACTTTTCGATAATGAAGCAAGTATTGTCCGTATTGATATGAGTGAATATATGGAGAAGCACAGTGTGGCAAGACTTATCGGAGCGCCTCCGGGATATGTAGGCTATGACGAGGGCGGCCAGCTCACTGAAGC
>ONVE01000047.1 GCA_900321215.1 uncultured Eubacterium sp.
AAAGAAGATCGAAATCCCTGGTGCGCTGCATCTTAATACCGAAAAGGTTTTCAAATGCACCGAATGTCTGAATCTCATCACATGTCAGATTCTGATAGATATATCCGAAATCCGACGACTCACAGATCATTCTGTAGATGCGTTCACTCTTGGTTAATTTTGCGTTTTGTGCTTCAAGCAGATCAATACGGTAACTTTTTTCTTCCATTACGTCCTCGACAGGCTGAAAAGCAAAACTATTGATTATTTCTTATCGATATATCCCTTAGCCTTGAGGAGCTCTGCACAAAGAACAGCACCTCCTGCGGCACCTCTTACGGTATTATGTGAAAGTCCTACGAACTTCCAATCGAAAAGGGTATCCTCACGAAGTCTTCCGATGCTGATGCCCATTCCGTTTTCGAAATCTACATCAAGCTTAACCTGAGGTCTGTTGTCATCCTCAAGATACTGGATGAACTGCTTTGGTGCTGATGGAAGGTTCAGTTTCTGTGGCTCACCGCTGAAGTTAACCCACTTCTCGATGATCTGCTCCTTTGTAGGCTTCTTGCCGAAGTTTACAAATACAGTTGCTGTATGTCCGTTAAGAACAGGTACTCTGATGCACTGGCTTGTGATCTTAGGACCATCCTCGCACTTCTTGATAACTCCGTCCTCAACCTTGCCCCAGATTCTGAGTGGCTCCTGCTCGCTCTTCTCTTCCTCGCCGCCGATGTAAGGAATGATATTTCCTACCATTTCAGGCCAGTCCTGGAAAGTCTTTCCTGCACCTGAGATAGCCTGATATGTTGAAACAACAACTTCCTTAGGCTCAAATTCCTTAAGTGCGAAAAGCGCTGGAGCGTAGCTCTGGATAGAGCAGTTAGGCTTAACAGCTATGAAGCCTCTCTTAGTACCAAGTCTTTCCTTCTGATACTTGATAACCTCATAGTGCTCAGGATTAAGTTCTGGAACAACCATAGGTACATCAGGAGTCCATCTGTGAGCGCTGTTGTTTGAAACAACAGGAGTCTCTGTCTTGGCATAAGCCTCCTCGATAGCCTTGATCTCTTCCTTTGACATGTCTACTGCACTGAAAACAAAGTCAACAGTTGCAGCGACCTTCTCAACATCATTTACATTGTAAAGCTTAAGGTTCTTAACTGCTTCAGGGATAGGTGTTGTCATCTTCCATCTACCTTCAACAGCCTCAGCATAGGTCTTGCCTTCGCTTCTTGGGCTTGCTGCAACAGTTACAACCTCAAACCATGGATGATTCTCAAGTATGGAAATGAATCTCTGTCCAACCATACCTGTAGCACCCAGTATACCAACTTTAAATTTCTCGCTCATTAATATCTTTCCTCTCTGATCCGGCATCTCCTGCGCCGGATAATTAGCATTTTTCTATAATGTTACCTGTTTTTATACTTCCATGTTGAACATTATAAATGCTGATTTGTGCATAACGCTTATTTTACTATTCTTACTCTTACAACGCCTTCGATCTTCTCAAGCTCTGCAGCCATCTCAGCTGTAGCCTTTGCGTCGATGTCGAGAATAGTGTATGCATAGTCACCTCTTGACTTTGATACCATTTCTGATACGTTGATGCTTTCCTTAGCGAAGAGGCCTGTGAACTGTGTAAGCATATTTGGAATGTTCTTGTGGCAAACTGTCACTCTTGAAACATTCTGGCAAACACCTGCTTCGCAGCGAGGATAGTTAACTGAGTTAATAACGTTACCGTTCTCGATGAACTCACGGATCTCATTAACAGCCATAACTGCACAGTTGTCCTCAGACTCCTCAGTAGATGCACCGAGGTGTGGTGTACAGATAACACCCTTATGACCTGCAACTGTAGGATTAGCGAAGTCTGTTACGTATCTCTTAACATGTCCGTCATCAATAGCCTCAAGAAGAGCCTTCTCATCGATAAGGATATCTCTTGCAAAGTTAAGAACTACAACTCCGTCCTTCATACGGCTGATAGCATCTGCATTGATCATGCCCTTTGTTGCATCCATAAGAGGAACGTGTACTGTGATGTAATCACAGTTTGAATAAATGTCATTTATATTTGTGATATGCTTTACGCTTCTTGAAAGCTTCCATGCTGCATCAACTGATACATATGGGTCATATCCGTAAACTTCCATACCAAGTGAAACTGCTGCATTTGCAACAAGAGCACCGATAGCACCAAGTCCGATAACACCAAGCTTCTTACCCTGGATCTCGTTACCTGCAAATGCCTTTTTCTTCTTCTCTGCTGTCTTTGCGATATCAGCATCATCCTTAGACTCTGCTACCCAGTTTGCACCGTCAACGATATCTCTTGATCCAAGAAGAAGACCTGCGATAACAAGCTCCTTAACACCATTTGCATTTGCACCAGGTGTGTTGAATACTACGATACCTTTCTCAGCATAAGCTTCGATAGGGATATTATTTACTCCTGCACCTGCACGGGCTACTGCAAGAAGCTTATCTGAAACCTCAAGGTCATGCATAGCTGCACTTCTTACAAGTACAACATCAGCTTCATTGAACTCTTCTGTTATCTGGTATGCATCTGAAAAAAGATCTGTACCGCACTTTGCAATAGGATTAAGACAATTAACTTTAGTCATTTTATTCTCCTTACTATATATACTGCTCACAGTTTAGATGTGCACAGCCGGTAAGCCCTAGCTGCGCACATTCTGCTGCTTGCCATATTTTACTGATCACTTCAGCATCTCTCTGAAGTTAAATATACATGAAGTTATACGGAAATTATGAATTAGCCTCTTCAAATGCCTTCATGAACTCTACAAGCTTCTCAACACCTTCGATTGGCATAGCGTTGTAGATAGATGCACGCATACCGCCTACTGATCTGTGACCCTTAAGGTTAACGAATCCAGCAGCTGTTGCTTCCTTAACGAACTTAGCATCAAGCTCATCATTTCCTGTTACAAATGGAACGTTCATAAGTGAACGGTCCTTCTTCTCTACTGTTCCTCTGAACATCTTAGACTCATCAAGGAAATCATAAAGGATCTTAGCCTTCTTCTCGTTGTGAGCCTTCATAGCCTTAAGACCGCCCATAGACTTAACCCACTTGAATACAAGTCCGCAGATG
>ONVE01000021.1 GCA_900321215.1 uncultured Eubacterium sp.
GCCTTGATCTAAAATATTAAGTGGGAGCCAGAGAACAGTACAGTTATATTATAGAGCTGTATTATCTTAGGGCGCGTTATATGAATCCGTTGACAGGAGCATTTATTAGTGCTGACAGCTATCAGGGCGTGCTGTCTGATCCAATAACGCTTCAAGTTCACAGTACCTGACCCCCAAGGTGTTTCATGATGCTGAGGGGTCTATTGATACAAGAGATTTGTTAGAAGAATTAAAGAGTCTTCTATAATATTTCAGTATAAATTTGAGATTCCACCGGGTTAATAATCCTAAGTATCGCTGTAAACTTAACATAGAAGGGATGGGCAGCGGTCTATGCCCTATGCAAAGATTACTCAGGAGGTTTAGGTATGTTAAGAGAGGTTACTGTTGAAAATGGACGAATACGCGGCGTGGCAAGCGCAGATCCGCGTGTCACTGCATTTAAGGGAATCCCTTTTGCGGCACCGCCGGTGGGAGAAAACAGATGGAGAGCGCCTCAGCCTGCAGAAAACTGGGAAGGAACCAGACTGTGTCAGGAGTTTGCACCGATCTCGGTTCAGGACAGACCGGGAGTTGGAAATGATCTTTACTGCAGGGAGTGGCATGTTGATCCGGACATTCCTATGGATGAGGACTGTCTCTATCTAAATGTGTGGACAGGCGCACGTTCTGCTGACGAGAAGCTTCCTGTGCTGGTATGGTACTTCGGCGGCGGTTTTCAGTGGGGCTATACATCTGAAATGGAATTTGACGGCGAGAGGCTTGCCAGAAGAGGAGTTGTAGTAGTATCGGTAAACTACAGACTTGCTGCACTCGGATTTCTGGCTCATCCGGACATTACAAAGGAAAGCCCTGAAACACCGGGCAATTTCGGACTGCTTGATCAGAAGGCAGGGCTCGACTGGGTAGTAAGAAATATAGCTGCATTTGGCGGTGATCCGGACAGGATAACCATAGCAGGCCAGTCTGCGGGCGGCGCAAGCACCATGGAGCAGCTTACCTGCAGAGAAAACTTTGATAAGATAAAAGGCGCTGCAATTTTCAGCGGTATGATCAGAGATACAAGAAATATAGATCCGCTCACTCCGAAGAGTCTTCGCGAGGCAGAGCAGCTGGGCGTGGAATTCTTCAGATTCCTTGGCGTAAAAACTCTGGATGAGGCAAGAAAGCTGGATGCCTTTTTCATAAGAGACAGATATGCAAAGTATGCTGAGAAGAATCCGAGATTCTTTGCGATAAATGACGGCAAAGTATATACCGGAGATCCGTATACCAATTATATAGATAATGAAATGCCGGACGTGCCTGTCATGGCGGGCTACACCAGCGATGAGTTTGTTGAAAACGGAGTGAATATCGTAAAGGCTTCTGTCATAAATGCTCTAAATGAAGCAAGGAAGAGCGGCAGGAAGAGCCCGCAGTATTTATATCGCTTCTGCCCGGAGATTCCGGGATATGACGATCCGGGCGTATTTCATTCTTCAGATCTCTGGTTCTGGTTTGAAAATGCAAATAAATGCTGGAGACCTTTTACAGGTCATCATTTTGAGCTGGCACGTACAATGTGTGATTATTTCGCTAATTTCATTAAAACAGGAGATCCGAACGGCACCGGAATAGCAGGAGATACACTTCCTGTGTGGAAGGCCTTCGGAAGTAACGGAACAAATGAAATAAAGCTGAAATAGGCTTAAATAAATTCGTAAAAAACCCCTTGACTAAATATTTACATCTGTGCTAACATATTCACTGCGTGAGCCCTCGGGCTTTTTTGTTGTGCTACCATCAAAAAGGCAGGGCCTGCGAAGTTCAGGTGGATGATAAATCCCAACATTATCATTTTATCATGGGCGATAAGCTGGAGATCAGCTTACAAAGTTGTGCGTAACTGGTATATAGTCCGCTGAATACAGACGTGTTGAGAGACAGTGGATCTACCCGTATTAGTCAGTTACATTTTGAAGAAAAAGTAAAGATCAAGATTGTATGGAGGTATAGTCATGCGTGTTAAGATTACATTGGCATGTCAGGAATGCAAGCAGCGTAACTACAATATGACTAAGGAGAAGAAGAATCATCCTGAAAGGATCGAGACTAAGAAGTATTGCAAGTTCTGCAAGGCGCACACAGTTCATAAGGAAACAAAGTAATCATTTGTAAGAGAAAGTAATTTTTTTTACGGAACGGAGTTAAGAATGGCAGAAAATAAAGATAAAGCACCTGCACTTAAGAGAAGTTGGTTCCAGGAGCTTAAAGCTGAGTTCGGTAAGATTACGTGGCCTACAAAGAAAAATCTTTTCAGACAGTCAGTAGCTGTTATCGTAACAGCAGTATTAATGGGTGTTCTGATCGTATTACTTGATTATCTTATTAGATTCGGGTTTGGTTATATACTTGTATAGGCGGTGATGGGATGTCAGAGATTAATGAAGAAGCAGTTGAGCAGGTAAAGAGACCTACCAGTGTTAAGCAGATCGAAGATACTGAGCCGCATTGGTATGTGGTTCACACTTATTCAGGTTATGAGAATAAGGTTAAGGCCGATATTGAAAAGACCATCGAGAATCGTAAGCTTCAGGGACAGATGCTTGAAGTTATGGTTCCTCTTCAGGATGTTGTCGAGACCAAGAATGGTGTGAAGAAAACTGTTTCCAAGAAGATGTTTCCGGGATATGTTCTGGTTCACATGATCAAGAATGACGTTACTTGGTATGTCGTTCGTAATACCAGAGGTGTTACAGGCTTCGTAGGACCAGGATCCGAGCCGGTTCCTCTCACAGAAGCAGAAATGAAGAAGCTTGGCGTTAAGCTGCCTAATGAGGTCATTGATATCGACGTTGAGATCGGTGATGTCATTAAGGTTGTATCTGGTGCCTGGGAAGGTACAGACGGTACGATCAAATCCATTAATGCCGGCAAACAGACTGTTACTATTGATGTTGATATCTTTGGTAGATCTACATCAGTTGAGATCGGTCTGGGTGACATAGAAAAATTATAAATTATACCCATAAGGGTTAAAAATGTGGAAGGGATATCATAAGGGATATTCCGTTATACCACTTATAGGAGGTACGCTAAAATGGCGAAGAAAGTAACAGGATACATTAAATTACAGATACCTGCAGGCAAGGCAACTCCTGCACCACCTGTTGGACCTGCACTTGGTCAGCA
>ONVE01000117.1 GCA_900321215.1 uncultured Eubacterium sp.
TGCGTAGATCACGTAAGGAAGATTCTCCACCTTATCTCTTGTAAGAAGCAGGTTCATCATATTCTGAACCTTATTTCTTGAGAAAAGTCTTGGATTATCGGAGAAAAGATCCATTCCGGATTCAAATACCTCAGGCATATTGATATTCTCCCAGGTATCATACATCGAAGGAATGTCGCCTATACTGTAAAGCATGGCATTTATCGCACCGATGGAATCTCCGGAGATATATCCGACATCATCCAGAAGACCGGCCTCAGATAAAGCCTTCAGAACGCCAACCTGGTATGCACCCTTGGCGCCGCCTCCAGCAAGAACAAGTCCAGTCTTACCCTTCGGCACAAATTCTTTCTTCTCTTCTACAATCTCCGCCTCAACACTGGGAATATCATCTACAGAGCCATCCCCTGCTGTATTCGCATTGCTTCCTGCATCATGATTCGTTTCAAAATCTGCTTCGAAATTAGCTTCAAAATCCGCCTCAAAATCAGCTTCAAATTCGTCGTTCATAGCATCCCTCCGGTTTTTTATCTAGGTGCCATAAGCTTCTTTATGCCTTCTTTTAGTCCGTCAACAGTCAGAGGATACATTGAATAGATACTTGAAAGTGCATCCTCAGCCTCCATCCATGCAAGCCTCCTGGAAAGTCCTGCGTGGTATCTCGGATTAAGCCAGATGATCTTCTTATACTTCTTGCTGAGAAGCATATTCCACTCATAGCCGCTCTTTCCGTCGTTCGGGCCTCTGTAGTTACCATTTACGTCATAAAGCTCTTCAGGGGCCATCTGAGCGTCTCCAACGATAATGACCTTATAATCCTTATCTGTGAGCCTGAAAACCTCCTGAAGGTCGATCCAGTCACCGTATTCGCATTCAGCAGTCTTATAGAGCTTGCTGTAAATACAGTTGTGGAAATAGTAGGTCTTGACCTCTTTGAAATGATTTGCCTTATGAACAGCCTGGAACAGTGAGTTGCAAAGCTCCATGAAAGGATACATGGTTCCTCCGCAGTCAAACAGGAGGAGAAGCTTTACGGTATTCTTCCTGGGCTTCTGATACTCAAGCTTAAGATATCCGCCGTTGTTGCAGGTAGAATCGATAGTTTTATCAAGATCGAGCTCAGTTTCAGGTGTATCGATCCTTGAAGAAAACTGTCTGAGCTTTCTGAAGGCAACCTGGAACTGTCTGATATCAAGAGTCTTATCGTGACGGAAATCCACGTATTTACGTTCTCCGTTAACCGCAAATGCAGATCTCATACCGGTCTTTCCGCCGACTCTGATACCGCCTTTATTTCTTCCTGAATGACCAAATGCAGAACCTCCGCTGGTACCTATCCAGTAGTTACCGCCGTTATGCTCGGTATTCTGCTCTGTGATCCTCTCGCGGAACATACGCTTGGTTTCGTTCATGTCCCTCTTCTGTTCATATCCGTACATGGCGATATTCTGCTCGTCAGGCTTCATGCCCGGTTTATCGAGGAATTTCATGATATTCTCAGGAACTTCATCGTCATGCTTGATATTTTTAAAATATTCCATGAAGGCCAGATCATATTTATCATAATCTGATTCAGTTTTTACAAGTATCATCCTTCCCAGATAATACAACACATTCAGATCGGATTCCGCAAGATCCTTATCAAGGGCATCCATAAATGTTATCCATTCTGTCATTGAAATGTGCAGTCCCTTATCCTTCAGGATATAGAAAAATTCAGTAAACAATTATCTTATCTCTCCAATATTTTTAGATGTATTTTCATACAGTTTGTATCGGGCAACGTCTTATAACAATAATTAGTTTACATAACCTTATTCTTGTTAACCACATTTACATCCTCGTCCTTTTTAACGAGAACGCCGAGGTAAGGAAGCTTCTGTCTGATAGTCTCAGGCTCGATACCGCCGATCATTAATGCCTGGAGCCAGTCGATAAGCTCAGATGTACTCGGCTTCTTTCTAACCTCCTTGATGCTTCTGATCCAGTAGAAGGTGTCCATAGCATACTTAAGAAGATTCTCATCAAGATCATTGAAATGAACCTTAACGATCTCCTCCATTTCTTCCTTCTCAGGGAATGCGATGTAGTGGAATATACATCTTCTGAGGAAAGCATCAGGCAGCTCCTTCTCAGCATTTGAAGTAATGATAACGATAGGTCTTGTCTTTGCCTTGATGGTCTCCTTCGTCTCATTTATATAGAATTCCATCTTGTCAAGCTCCCAGAGAAGGTCATTTGGGAATTCGAGGTCAGCCTTATCGATCTCGTCGATAAGAAGTATGCACTGCTCCTCTTCCTTGAATGCCTCACCGAGCTTTCCAAGCTTGATATACTGTGCGATATTATCTACGCCCTCAGCGCCGAACTGGCTGTCGTAAAGTCTCTGGATCGTATCATAAACATACAGGCCTTCCTGAGCTTTTGTGGTTGATTTGATATTCCAGATGATGAGCTTCTTGTCAAGAGCCTCGCTGATAGCCTGCGCAAGCATAGTCTTGCCTGTACCCGGCTCACCCTTAATGAGAAGAGGCTTCTCGAGAGCCATAGCTACGTCAACTGCCTTCATAAGCTCCTCTGATGCTACGTAAGTATTTGAACCTGTAAATTTATCTATATTTAAATTCATTTAATATGATCTCCTTGTAGTTTATTAGTATCCTAGTATATAACAACCTTGGTTCCTGAAGAAATGTTGTCATAGATCCATTTTGCATTTTCAATCGCAAGTCTTACACAGCCATGCGAATTGTTCTGTCCTAGACGTCCGTCGATGATAACATTTGGTGCATCATCCGGATCATATAATACTGAATGGAACAGTACGTCTCCGTAGATCTGGCTTGCGTACCAGCATCTGTATTCATCCTCCGGACCGAAGTATAAGAGCTTGATTCCTACGGTAAATTCGCCTGTAGGAGTTTCTGTCTCTTCAGCGCCGCAGTTGCAGTCCCAGTAATACAGTCTCTCCCAGTTATATGAGCTTCCCTTAAGAACCATTACCTTTGAATGCTCCCTGTCTACAAGGATAAGATAACCGGTTTTGCTGTAATAATTCTGAGCCTTGCTGATCATGGCATTTTCGATACCGTCTCTTATGACCTTTCCGCCCTCGATATAGAATCTCTCGCCGTTATATACATAGTAGCCTGTAAATGAAAAATCCACCTTTCCGTTACGGATGTACCATGTACCGTTGGAATTTGAAGCAAGAAGCGTGCTGTACTCAACCTTGCCGTTATTTACAAACCACCATGCAGTAGTTCCTGCAACATTACCCTTTATAACGTCCTTACGGTCAGTATCAACATAACCGTTTTCAATATACCAGGTTGTTCCGTCATAGGTATAGAAGCCGTTAAATGTAGTCTTTACAACGCCCTTTACAACAAGCGCCTTATCGCCTGCATAATCTACGATAAGTGTCTTAAACTGAACCTTGCCTTTAACAACATACCATCTGCCGTTTGTTCCGTTTACAGTGCCTTTATAAAGTCCGTTAAAGGATGTATCCACCTTACCGTTTTTGATGAAGAACCATCCTGATGAACACTGTGCAAAGCCTGTATAATCAAAATCAACTTTTCCGTTCTTACAGTACCAGCTGCCGTATTCATTGCTGCAGATACCTGTAAATGAATAATCTACCTTGCCTTTTCTGACAGCCCACCAGCCGCTGGAATTCCTGGCAACGGTATTTATGAATTTAACCTTGCCGTTCTGTACGTACCAGTTTGCTGTCACGCCGTCAACGGTACCCATGTAAAGACCGTTTGCGCTAAGGTCAGCCTTTCCGTTTACGCAGTAAAGCCAGACCTTGGAATTCTTGCCGAAGCCCTTGTAAGTGAAATCCACCTTGCCGTTCTTACAATAGAACCAGCCGTTTTCGTTCTTTGCTACGATTGTAATTCTGGTTAATACGCCATTTCTTACATACCACCAGCCGGATTCACCATCGACAGTTCCTTTAACTACCGAAGTGATCTTGGTGTAGGTTCCATTTTCGTAGTATCTCCACTTACCACTGACAAAATACATGCCTGTTCCTCTGGTTGCCGCTTCCGAATCATGCTCAGGGATAAGGACTGCTATGAAAACGAATAACAACAGTATGACTAATGATCTGATCACACCTTTTTTCATATTATCCTCCTCTTCTTTACTAAACTAACCTCTTATCTGACCATTTCCATAAATGATAAATTTTGTCGATGTAAGTGCTGTAAGGCCCATAGGACCTCTTGCGTGAAGCTTCTGTGTGGATATACCTATCTCTGCACCGAAGCCGAATTCAAAGCCGTCTGTGAAACGTGTAGATGCATTTACGTATACGCAGGCTGAATCTATCTCATTTAAGAATCTCTGTGAACTGTTGTAATCCTCTGTGATGATTGCTTCAGAATGACCTGTGCTGTACTTGTTGATGTGGTCGATAGCTTCATCAAGACTATCTACGATCTTTGCAGAAATGATCTTGGCAAGATACTCTGTACCGTAATCCTCTTCTGTTGCTGGAACAACAAGATTGCTGATAGCCTGTGCCTTCTCATCTCCTCTTATCTCGCAGTCGTCGCTTGCAAGGTCAGCTGCGATAAGTGGAAGTA
The DNA here is from genome assembly GCA_900321215.1 of uncultured Eubacterium sp. GTDB lineage: Bacteria > Bacillota > Clostridia > Lachnospirales > Lachnospiraceae > Eubacterium_Q. The sequence goes on from ONVE01000117.1 coordinate 4,605, forward strand.
CCTCTTCAGCAACATCCTTGTGGATTACAAGGGATTCTGCAGCGTTGCAGACGCCGAGTCTCTGAAGCTTTGCATTTCTGACGATCTTAACAGCCTTGTCGAAGTCTGCTGACTTATCAATGTAGATATGGCAGTTGCCTGTACCGGTCTGGATAACAGGAACTGTTGCATTCTGGATAACGTTATTGATAAGTCCTGCGCCTCCTCTTGGAATGAGAAGATCAAGATATCTGTTCTCCTTGATGAAGTTATTTACAACTTCTCTGTCGGTATTCTCGATAAGGCTTATAACATCAGGTGTAATATTTGTCTCAGCAAGAGCCTCCTTAACGATCTTTACAAGAGCAATGTTTGAATTGATACAATCGCTTCCTCCACGAAGGATAACTGCATTTCCTGACTTAAAGCAGAGTGCGAAGGTATCGATAGTAACATTTGGTCTTGATTCGTAAATGATGCCTATAACACCGATAGGTACTCTGACCTGACCGATTAGAAGTCCGTTTGGTCTTCTGTTCATGGAGAGTACTTCGCCGATTGGATCAGGAAGTGCTGCAACCTGTCTTACGCCTTCAGCGATAGCTTCGATCCTTTCGTCTGTAAGCTTAAGTCTGTCCATAAGAGCTGGACTCATGTTGTTTGCTTCTGCATTTGCAAGGTCAATCTTATTGGCCTTGATGATGTCGGATTTATTGTCGCAGAGATAATCTGCAACCTTAAGAAGTGCGTCATTTTTATCATTTATTCCTGCCTTGCCTATAACGCGTGAAGCCTCCTTGGCAGTTTTACATATTGCTTCAAGATCAAACATATTCTTTCCTCCCAATATATGTTTAAATACTATTTAATTTGTTGCGTTTAATTGCTTTTACGATTATTTCTATGATTAAAAATTTATATCACTTTTAGAAACTGTCATGTATTTGTATTATAGAGTTTTCAGTCACAAGAATGTCAGGCTTTATATCATATTCATCACATAATAGTCTGTCATCTATGACCTGAAAGCTGAAAGCTGCTGCAACCTTAATGATATTATCATCCTTATGTTCTGCAAGATATCTGTCATAGAATCCTGCGCCGTATCCGGCTCTTCCGCCATATATATCAAAGGAAAGTCCGGGCATTATCATAAGGATGCTTCCGGGGCAGCCTGCCTCCTTTGGTACAGCCGCATTGATGTACGGCACAGCTTCGTCGGACTTTGGTTCCTTGATACCGAAAGCTCCTGTTGCAAGGCTATCCTCTCCAAGATATCTGAAGAACTCCATTTCCTTCTTATCTACGCGGGGCAGATAAAATCTCTTGGCATCTGTAAAAAGCGGCCTCGTGTCCATCTCATTTCCCTTGGGATAATATGAAAGTATTATCTCGGAACTCTGATATTCAGAAAGGCTCCTGATATTTTCACATATCCTCCGGGACAGCTCCGACACGGATTCTCTGTCCATGGTATTTCGTTTTGCCAGCATTTCTTTTCTGATGGTTTTCTTATCTATCATGATCATACCTTAACCGCAGCTGACAAATGATTCTTTATATATTTTACAGCTGCATGTATTTTTTATTTATTATGAAATCTGTGGTATCAAAATCATCCTGTTCGTGAGAGATAAATAGTGTTCCCACATCCTCTCCTGCAAGTATCTTCGGGATATTGTCATAATCAGATGATTCGCAGATGATCATATCCGTACCTGTATCTGTAGCGATTCTGGCAGCGGCTATCTTGGTTGACATTCCGCCGGTTCCGTAGGATGATGAGGAACCCTTGGCCATCTTTATAAGCTCATTATCAATACGTTTAACAACTGAAAGCTTCTTCGCATCAGGATTGCTTCTCGGATCGTCTGTATATAAACCATCGATATCTGTAAGGAGTATCAGAAGGTCTGCACCGATAAGTGTGGCAACGATGGCTGAAAGCGTATCATTGTCGCCAAATTCGATCTCTTCTGTAGCAACCGTATCGTTTTCATTTACTACGGGGATGATTCCAAGATTAAGAAGCTCGTTCAGTGTATTACGTGCATTTTTTCTTCTCTCATCAGAGGTAATAACGTCAAATGTAAGAAGAACCTGAGCAGCTTTATGGTTGTATTCAAGGAAAAGCTTCTGATAGATCATCATGAGCTGACCCTGTCCTACAGCGGCGCAAGCCTGCTTCAAAGCAAGGGCTTCGGGCTTCTCCTTAAGGCCGAGGCACTTTCTTCCGACGCCGATAGCACCTGAAGAAACAAGTACAACCTCCTTGCCCTGATTCTTAAGATCACTGAGTATTCTTACAAGCTTTTCAAGTCTTACATAGTCTATTCCGCCTGTTTCTTTGTGAATAAGAGATGATGAACCAATTTTAACAACTATTCTTTTCTTATCCTTTAAGGCTTCTCTTTCGTTTAACATTATTAACTCCTGCATCTTTCTAATATTTTCTCTGCCAGCTTCTCGGCGCATCTTATGCCGTCTGCTGCTGCAGAGGTGATTCCTCCCGCGTAGCCTGCTCCTTCACCGCAAGGGTAAATACCCGGGTGCTCAGGTGCTTCAAGCTTCTCATTTCTGATGATCCTTACCGGAGAGGAAGTTCTTGATTCGATACCGGAAAGTAGTGCGTCTCCGTTATCGAAATCTTCTATCTTTGAACTAAAATATCTGATTCCTTCAATTATAGCATCTGCCGCATATTCTGGCAAACAGGATTTAAGTTCGGACAATACAAATTTTCCTTTTATGCAAGGGGAAAATGCACCAATTTGCACAGTTTTTACACCCTTTTCAAAATCCTCGAATCTCTGCAGCGGAATGCATCCTTTTCCTGCCTCATAAAACCTCTTCTCAAGGCTTCTCTGGAACTCAACGGCATCCAGAGGATCGTCGCCCGGAATATCCTCAGGCAGTATATTTACAACAAGCGCAGAGTTTGAATTTGCAGAATCACGCTTACTCTCACTCATGCCGTTTACAGTCATGCAGCCCTCTTCACTTGATGCATTTACGACATAGCCGCCCGGACACATGCAAAATGAAAATACAGCCCTTTCATTGCTTGCATGATAAGTCAGCTTATAGTCGGCAGTCGGAAAAAGATCCTTATATTTCGGACCGTACTGAGCAGCATTTATCATATCCCTCGGATGCTCGATACGAAGTCCGATCGCAAATGGCTTCTGCTCCATCAAAAAGCCTTTCTCATAAAGCATTTTGAAGGTGTCTCTTGCGCTGTGGCCGATAGAAAGTATTACCTCTCTGGCTTTAATTTCTATTATTTCTCTATGTTTTATATCAGCTTTTACAGCATCCAATTCCAGGTCTTCAGGATCCTTAAGAACATCAAGCTTTAAAACATAATAATCATCGCATTTTTCAATATCCTTAAGACAGCTTTCAAAATGAATCTCTCCGCCGTTTTTAATGATATTCTCACGCATATTTTTCATTATGGTTGTAAGCCTGTCTGTACCGATATGCGGCTTGGAATCGTAGGTAACAGATTCATCAGCTCCGAATCTGTAAAAGGTCTCGTTGATATATTTAAATATACCGTCCTTATCCTTGTTGCCGGTATTCAGCTTTCCATCCGAAAAGGTCCCCGCGCCGCCTTCTCCAAATGATACATTGCTTTCAGGTGAGAGCTTTCCGGTCTCCCAGAAGGTTTCAACATCCTTCTTACGCTCTTCCACTGCACGGCCTCTCTCGAAAAGTACCGGTCTGAA
>ONVE01000161.1 GCA_900321215.1 uncultured Eubacterium sp.
AGGAGACAGAAGGCGTGATTAAACGTCTTACTGTCTCCTTTTTTATATTGTTTTCATATTAAAACAATTTTCCTACTTGTGTAATTCGTGTAAAATGTGTATAATTAGTAAATGTAAGCGCTTACATTTTATTACATGAGGAGGATGTCTTTATGAGCAATGCTATAGTTGGGCAGTCAGGAGGACCTACTGCGGTCATTAATTCGAGTTTGGCGGGTGTATACGAGGCAGCAAAACAAAGAGGAGCCAAGCATGTTTACGGCATGCTTCACGGGGTACAGGGGCTTCTTGAAGAGAAATATATAGATCTTTCGGAAAGGTTACATTCAGCGCTTGATATAGAGCTTTTAAAGCGTACTCCATCAAGTTATCTTGGAAGCTGCAGATACAAGCTTCCGGATTGGCGCGATAAGGAAGGCGAGAAGCTTTATCAGGATATATTTAAAATACTTAAAAAGCTTGATATCGGTTATTTCTTCTATATCGGAGGAAATGACAGTATGGACACCATTTGCAAGCTGGCTGCATACGGCAATCACGTTGGAAGCAGCATCAGATTCATGGGTGTTCCTAAGACTATAGATAATGACCTTATGGTCACAGATCATACACCGGGTTACGGAAGCGCAGCAAAATATATCGGTGTAGTAATGAAGGAGATCATCCGTGATGCAACGGTTTACGGTACAAAGTACGTTACCATAGTTGAGGTCATGGGAAGAAATGCAGGATGGCTTACAGCAGCTTCAGCGCTTGCTAAGGAAGAGGATTGCGAAGGCGTTGATATGATCGCTCTTCCGGAGGTTACATTTAATGTCGACAGATTCGTTGAGAAGGTAAAGCGCATGCAGGAGGAGAAGCCGAGCGTAGTAATAGCTGTTTCAGAGGGCGTTAAGCTTGAGGACGGAAGATATGTCTGCGAGCTTGCAGATGATGTTCATGCGGTTGATGCTTTCGGCCACAAATCACTTACCGGAACAGCAAGATATCTTTCAAATGTTATCGCAAGATCCATGAATACAAAGACAAGAAGTATAGAGCTTTCAACTCTCCAGAGATGTGCAGGACATGTAAGCTCAAGAACCGATATTACTGAGGCTTACCAGGTTGGAGGAGCAGCAGTAAAGGCAGCTTATGAAGGAGAGACCGGAAAGGTTGTAACACTGAAGAGAATCTCAAATGCACCATATCAGTGCACCACAGAGATACATGATATAAGTGAGGTAGCGAACCTTGAGAAGAAGGTTCCGATGAGCTGGATAAATGATGCTCACACACAGATGAAGCAGGAATTTATTGACTATGCAAAGCCTCTGATCCAGGCAGAACTTACGCCTGTATATGTAAGCGGTCTGCCGCGTCATATTTATCTTCCTGAATAGAGATAAAGCGGTTATTTGAAATGTAATGATCATAAATTGAAAAAAATAGAAATACCAACACGACTTTAAGATTGATTTTCGTTTAAATAAAAGGGAGGATAAATATTTGGATACAGTGTTAGTTGATGAAAAGGCAGAGGTAGTAAAGAAACTGAGAAAGAAAACTGGTATGAACAGAAGGGAATTTTGTGAATTTTTTGATATTCCTTACAGAACAGTTTCAGAATGGGAACGTGGTGGAAGGCACGCTCCGGATTATGTAATACGTCTTCTTGATTATTACATCAAGATGGAGAACGTAAGCAAGAAGAAAAAAGAAGCAAAGTAAAGTGTTGGCGTAATTCTTAAATAATTGCAACTGTAGGTTGACAAAAATATACATTTGGATTGGTTGTATTTATGTGTTCATATCGATAGAATATGTAACATAGATACAACCAATTTTTTTAGAAAATAATGGTTAGCCTCCCAGCAAAAACCTTATTTACGGCCGGCAGTTGTCCTTCGGGCAGCTGTCGGCTATGTGATTTTTCTTAATAAAATAATATAAAATACACAGATTTTTTATAGATATTAAATTGATGATATGGTATACTATACCGCAGGGCTCGTTCTGCCCTGTATCCCGGATATTATTTAATAAAATATGGGATTAATAAGATAATGTTCCGGTACGGAGTATTTTATAGAAAAATGGAGGAATTAAAAAAATGTACGGTTTTGATGAGATCTTAAAGATCGATCCGGAAGTTGCAGCAGCGATGACTGACGAGATCACAAGACAGAATGTTAACCTTGAGCTTATCGCTTCAGAGAATATCGCTTCAAAGGCAGTTATGGCTGCTATGGGAAGCCCTCTTACAAACAAGTATGCTGAGGGTTATCCTGGAAAGAGATATTACGGCGGATGCCAGTATGTTGACGTAGTAGAGGATCTTGCAAGAGAGAGAGCAAAGGAGCTTTTCGGAGCTGAGTATGCAAATGTTCAGCCTCACTCAGGTGCTCAGGCAAATATGGCAGTATTCTTTGCTATCATGGAGCCGGGCGATACATATATGGGTATGTCACTTGATCACGGCGGACACCTTTCACACGGTTCACCTGTAAATATGTCAGGTAAGTATTTCAACTGCGTTCCTTACGGTGTAAATTCAGACGGACGTATCGATTATGATGAGGTTCTTCGTATTGCCAAGGAGTGCAAGCCTAAGATGATCATCGCAGGTGCTTCTGCATATGCAAGAGCAATCGACTTCAAGAAGTTCCGTGAGATCGCTGACGAAGTTGGTGCAGTTCTCATGGTAGATATGGCTCATATCGCAGGTCTTATCGCAGCAGGTAAGCATATGAGCCCAATCCCATACGCACATGTAACAACATCTACAACACATAAGACTCTTCGTGGACCAAGAGGCGGACTTATCCTCTGCAGCGAAGAAGTAAATGCAAAATATAACTTCAACAAGGCTATCTTCCCTGGTATCCAGGGTGGTCCTCTTATGCATGTTATCGCAGGTAAGGCAGTATGCTTCAAGGAAGCTCTGTCTCAGGAATACAAGGATTACATGGGAAGAGTTGTTGAGAACGCTTCTACACTTGCAGGAGCACTTATCGACAGAGGCTTCGATATAGTTTCAGGCGGTACAGATAACCACCTTATGCTTGTAGATTTAAGAAGACTTGATATTTCCGGTAAGGAAGTTGAGAAGCTTCTTGATGAGGTTCACATCACAGTTAATAAGAATACAGTTCCTGATGATCCACGTTCTCCATTTGTAACAAGCGGTATCAGAGTTGGTACACCTGCTGTTACAACAAGAGGAGCAGTTAAGGAAGATATGTATGTTATCGCTGATGCATTCAAGGCTGCTATCATCGACAGAGACAATGCAGCTGCTGAAGCACTCGTAAAGAGCATTACAGATAAGTATCCGCTTTACGGAGGACAGGCAATCTAATCCAAAAATGTATTCTTTGGAAAGGTTAAAAAATGGACAATAATCCAAATAACAGAAATGATGGGAACGGAAAGAAGAGCGGCCCTTCAGCCACACTTATAATCCTCATCATTTCGATAGTCCTTACACTGGTCTTCTGGCAGCAGTACAACGCCTACAAGACATCAGGTGAGGAAGAAGTTTCATATGACAAGTTCATAGATATGATCGAGGACAAGGAAGTATCCAAAGTTGAAATATATAACGATAAGATATATTTCACTCCGAAGGAGCAGAGTGATATCACTAAAAATGTCACCTACTTCGTTGTAAGGACGGATGATTACGGACTTGTCGACAGACTTGCAAAAGCAGATGTAAAATTCTCTGAGATAGACGAAGGCGGAAATGCACTGATACGTACGATACTTTCTTACGTTATCATGATCGCTGTATTCTACATCTTTATGATGCTCATTATGCGAAGCGCTACTAAGGGCGGCGGCATAATGGGAGGCGTTGGTAAATCCAATGCCAAAATGTATGTCCAGAAGAAGACAGGCATTACATTCAAAGATGTTGCAGGTGAAGAGGAAGCAAAGGAATCGCTTGTTGAGCTCGTTGATTTCCTTCATCAGCCTGAAAAATATACAGCCATCGGTGCAAAGCTTCCAAGAGGTGCCCTTCTTGTAGGACCTCCGGGAACAGGTAAGACGCTTCTTGCCAAGGCAGTAGCCGGTGAAGCAAATGTACCGTTTTTCTCAATCTCAGGTTCGGAATTCGTTGAAATGTATGTCGGTGTCGGTGCCAGCCGAGTAAGAGATCTCTTCAAGCAGGCCAACCAGATGGCGCCATGTATCATTTTCATCGATGAGATCGATGCTATCGGACGCAGCCGTGATACCAGACACATGGGCGGTGACTCTGAACGTGAGCAGACACTGAATCAGCTCCTTTCAGAAATGGATGGTTTTGATACCTCAAAGGGTCTTATAGTCCTTGCGGCTACCAACAGACCTGAGGTTCTTGATAAAGCGCTCCTCAGACCGGGACGTTTCGATAGACGAGTTATCGTTGAGAAGCCTGATCTTAAGGGACGTGAGGATATCATCAGAGTTCATGCTAAAAATGTTAAGCTGGATGAAACAGTTGATATTCACGAGCTTGCGCTTTCAACCAGCGGTTCAGTTGGTGCGGATCTTGCAAATATTGTAAATGAAGCTGCTCTCCGTGCAGTTCGTATGGGAAGAAGCGCGGTTTCACAGAAGGATCTTATCGAATCGGTTGAGGTTGTATTTGCAGGAAAAGAGAAGAAAGACAGAATACTCAGTACCGAAGAGAAGAGAATTGTTGCATTCCATGAAACAGGACATGCGCTTCTTACTACTCTTCAGAAGCATTCTATGCCGGTACAGAGGATTACCATTATACCAAGAACCATGGGTTCACTTGGTTATGTATGGCAGGTACCTGAAGAAGAGAAATACCTTGAGACCAAGGCTGAGCTTGAAGCCCGTATCGTAGTTACGATGGGTGGACGTGCTGCTGAGGAACTTAAGTTTAACTCTGTAACAACAGGTGCTTCAAATGATATCGAGCAGGCAACCAAGATCGCCAAGGCGATGGTAACAATGTACGGTATGTCAGACCGCTTCGGAATGGTTCAGATGGAAGAGACCACCGGACAGTATCTTGACAACAGAGCATATTACAACTGTTCAGATCGTACAGCTGCTATGGTTGATGAAGAGATCAGAAACATTATCAGAAGATGCTATGATAAGGCTATCCTTCTTCTTAAGAAAAATGAGAAGATACTTGATGCCATAGCAGAATTCCTTGTAAAGCACGAGACCATCACCGGAGAAGAGTTCATGGATATCTTCAACAGGGTATCAGCTGATCAGAAGCCGGTTTATGAGGTTGAAGGCGAAAATTATACAAGAACTCCTGCAGTCAGAAGCAGATATCAGGTAACTGTATCTGATAAGAAGGCGGAAGCTGAGCTGAAGGCTGAACTTAAAGCTGAGAAGAAGGCTGAAAAAGCTGAGAAAAAAGCCGAGAAGAAGGCCAAGAAAGAGAAGAAAGAAGCAAAGCTTAAGTCAATCCTTAAGAGCGTAAAGAATAAGGATAAATATAAGGCATATAAGGATTTTGAGGCAAGTCCGGAGTACTATAAGGATTTCAGCCTTGATGATGAGGATGACGAAGATGACGACATGTCTGTAGAGCAGATCGATCAGAGCAGTCCTCGTATAGAGGCAGATAACAAGCCGGCCATTACAGTTGAAGATGCTGAAAATGATGAGCCGGAATCTAAGCCGGAAATCATACCGGAAGTCGAAAAGCCGAAAATGCCATGGGATAATTATCAGTCGGCTGAAGAAAAAAGAGCCGAGGCTGAGAAGAGAGCAGATGAAACAGAAAATGTATCTGATAATG
>ONVE01000020.1 GCA_900321215.1 uncultured Eubacterium sp.
ACTCTCCGGCAAATGTTGTATTTTCTGCAAATACTTCGCATGAATAAATAGTTCTTACCTTGCTCTGTACACTGCTTCCAGCTGAACAAAATGCTGTAAAATCGTGTTCTCCGACGATGTATGCTGCCGCCTCCTGCATTTTAGCGATATCAAGCTTATAATAACAGAATTTTGAATACAGCCTTGTCACAGGATTTTCTATCCTGTCGTTATAAATCTTATATTCATAGGTTTTGATCGTATCAGTATGTCTCGGATGAAAATCCGGAGCCACCTCGCGCGAACTTCTTATCCTGATATCCTCAGGAAGCCTCTGATTCAGTGCAAGCGCAAGCTTTTCAGCCGGAATTCTGGTATCTGCATCGAAGACGCAGACATTTCCAAAAGCATGAACGCCTGAATCCGTTCTGCTCGCTCCTATCACCTGAATATCCTGCTGAAGCAATCCGGAAATAGCAGTATTTAGCTCCTCTTCCACAGTAATACCATTCGGCTGCAGCTGCCATCCGCAGTATCCTGTTCCATCATATGCAACTGTAAGCATATATCTTTTCATATTTTACGGTCCTTTTTATACTATAACTACATCCAACTAAAAATTACAAACAGATAAATAACAAAAAGAGAATTGAAATTCCTGCCATAAATGAAGCATAGATCATATCCGGCTTTTTGTAAACAAGAGGTTCAACCTCTGTATGCGGTTCACGGCTGTCATAGCATCTGATGTCCATAGCATCCGCTATCTTATCTGCCCTTTCGATGGTCCTTCTGAAAAGCGGGATTATCACGCTTACACTGTTTTTCAGCCTGACTGCCAGCGCACCCTCTGTGACATCCGCTCCCCTTGCTGCCTGCGCAAGCCTGATCTCGTTCATTTCATTTCCAAGCAGCGGAAGAAAAAGCAGCGCTATCATCATCGTCATAGCAGTCTCTTCTCGTAAATGAAAAACCTTCTTCATTCCATCCAGCAGCTTTCTGGTGGCAGTCGTTTCTATAAGCACGCTGCAGAAAAATGCTATTATCAGGAATTTCACATATAACATTAACGCTTTACCCGGTGTTGTCACAAGAAGATTCAGCAGAAAGCCGACAGTAAGAACTATCAGGACTCTTTTCATTTTAAGCAGATAGTATAAAACGCCCATCCCTGAGAGCATCACCATCCCTGCCGAGAATAAAAACGGTATTATAACAGTCGCTCCGCCAGAGGTAATGCACATAATTATGCAGATTACCAGCCCGTACAGCTTAAGTCTCGGATCGATCCTATGAATAAATGATATGCTGTTTTTCTTTTCTCTGTATGCCTGACTAAATGTATACATCTTTATCCCTTAAACCGCCATATGGTTAACATAAAATCTTTTTTATAGATCAATCAGATTTAACAAATTTTTAATGCGTCACAAATATTACTGTTTTTCCTTCAGCAGTGTAGCTTTTAATCACATCCATAAGTGCAGATACGCCTTCTTCATCAAGTCCCGCATCCGACTCATCAAGTATCAGATATTCAGGTGAAAATGCAAGAATTCCGGCAATTCCGGCTCTTCTCTTTTCCCCGCCCGATAAATCTCCTACTCTTCGGCTCCAGAGTTCACCCTTAAGCCCGATATCCGTAAGTGCCTTTGCAGCAGCTTTTCCTGCTTTTTCCTTGTCATATCCAAGATTAAGCGCTCCAAACATCGTATCCTCCAGGATTGAATCTGCGAAAAGCATCTTTTCCGGTATCTGCGACACATATCCTACCATGCGTCGTATTTTATTTATATCAAATGTTTCACGCTTAATGCGTATACCTTTTCTCGCTCTCCGGCTCTGCTCATCCGGAAGGATATTCCCTTCAACCGTGACCGTACCCTGAGAAGCAGCAAGCAGTCCGTTAAGCAGCATGGTAAGAGTAGTCTTTCCACAGCCGCTTCCGCCCTTTATCATGTAAAAATGGCCTTTTCCAAAAGTATAGCTTATATTCTGAAGAACCTGCTGCTTTCCGTAAGAAAAGCTGACATTATCAAGAATTATGCCGCCTTCTGCTTTCTCAACTCCCGGTTTATTCGGAACAAAATCCAGGATATTAAATCCCTTCAGTTCTTCATTTACTGCTGTTTTTGATCTGAGAGCAAAGTTCTTTTTAATCCTTCCGCGGAGTCCTGAAGCTTTTGCCTTCTTAATTTTTCTCTCAGCATATTCACCGCTCAATTCTCCGGCCTGTCCGTTGCTTATTTCTCCAAAATAATTCTCAAATTTTTCTCCTGCATATTCGCCGCTGTATTCCTCCTCATCAATAATCTGCCCTTTTTCGAGGAATACTATCCTGTCGCACTGCTCAGCTATACGTCTGTCCTGCGTGATCAGAAGAACTGTCTGGTTCCTTTCCTTTGCATTTGTAATGATAAATGACAGCATATGATCTGCTGCCTTTTCACTCTGCATGGAAAATGGCTCATCCAGCACAAGGATCTCCGGCTCCATGGCGAGTATTGCTGCAAGCGCCCCGCGCTGTTTCTCACCTCCGCTAAGTATTGCCGGATTCTTCTTTCTCTTTCTGAAGAGGCCTGCCGCCTTGAGGATCTTATCGGTCTTTTTAACTATCCTTTCCGCAGGAACATTAAGGTTCTCCGGTCCGAACATCACATCATTATCCAGCTCATCGAAAATATAATTATCCTCAGGATTCTGAAGAACTATACCGCATCTTCTGTGAAGGTTTGCGATATTTGCCGGAAATGCTGTATCCAGCCCTCTCACAACCACCTTGTCAGTCTCATCCGGTCTGAGCAGTCCTGCGATATATTTTGCAAGAGTACTTTTGCCTGAGCCGTTAGCTCCCATAAGTGCAACGATCTCTCCTTCATTTATTGAAAGATCCACTGAGCTTCCCGGCACATGCTTCATATTAAGTTTCCTGAGCTTAATTATACTTTCCATGTCTAAAATACCATTTACAAAAGCAAAAGCCACCGATGATAATGATCAGTGGCTTTTGAAACATTTACATTTTGAAGATTATACTAACTCTAAGATAACCTCAAGAGCTCCGTCGCCCTTTCTCTGGCCGATCTTTACGATTCTTGTATAACCACCTTCACGACCTGCATACTTAACTGCATAATCGTTGAAGAGCTTATCTGTAAGGTCAACCTTCTTGATACCTGCCTTCTTACCAGCTCCGTTTGCAGGAACCTCAGTTACAGGATAAAGAACCTTGAGCATCTCACGTCTTGCATGAAGTCTTGAAGGAAGATCCTTCTTGATCTTCTTATCAACTTCATCAAAAACTGTTACCTTCTTGCCATCAACAACATTCTTTACTCTGTTGCCGTCTTTATCTTTTCTAGCTACCTTAGTCTTAACTGTAACTTCTTCGAAGTTATCCTTTTCCTTGATAGCCATCTTGATAAGGTGCTCAGCGATCTGACGAACTTCCTTTGCTCTGGCATCTGTTGTCTTAATCTTTCCATAATTAAGAAGCATTGTTACCTGATTACGAAGAAGTGCCTTTCTCTGATCTGCCTTCTTACCGAGTTTTCTATACATTGCCATAATATTTTATCCTCCTTACCCCTGGCAGGGTCTTCACTATGCTTACTAATCCCGCTGGCCTCATATTAAGCATCTGCTTAAAATGAAACAGGCGACTTCAGCCTAAGTGGTGTTAAGAATTACTCTTCTTCCTGTGTTCCGTCATTAAGAGTAAATCCAAGCTCTTTGAGCTTTGCAAGAACTTCTTCAAGAGACTTACGTCCAAGGTTACGAACCTTCATCATGTCGTCCGGAGTCTTCTTGCAAAGTTCCTTAACTGTATTGATACCTGCTCTCTTCAGACAGTTGTATGAACGAACTGAAAGCTCAAGTTCATCAATAGACATATCTGTCTTGCTGACAGGCTCTTCTTTTACATTTTCTACAATTACACTTGCTGTCTTAGCATTCTCAGAAAGGTCAATAAACAGACTTAAATGATCGCTAAGTACCTTTGCTGCAAGGCTGACTGCTTCATCAGGTGCAAGAGATCCATTTGTAAATACATCAAGTGTAAGCTTATCATAGTCTGTGATCTGACCTACACGAGTGTTCTCTACAGTAAGATTAACTCTCTCAACTGGTGTGTATATAGAATCTACAGCGATATTATCAATAGCTGTATCAAACTCCTTATTCTTATCAGCGCTAACATAACCACGACCATTTCTGATTGTAAGCTCCATCTCGAGCTTAGCATCAGGTCCACTGAGATTAGCTATAACGAGTTCAGGATTAAGAATCTCAATATCACCATCAACCTTTATATCAGCAGCAGTAACAACTGTTGTTCCTGATGCATCAATATAAGCTGTTCTTGGCTCATTTGATGATGAATTATTCTTGATAACAAGATTTTTGATGTTGAGAATGATCTCAGTAACATCTTCCTTAACGCCCGGAATAGAACTAAACTCATGAAGAACACCCTTGATCTTCACTGAGCTTACTGCAGTTCCCGGAAGTGAAGAAAGCATTATTCTTCTGAGAGAATTGCCAAGTGTTGTTCCATAACCTCTTTCAAGCGGTTCAACAACAAATCTACCGAACTTATCATCATCGGATTTCTCAGCTATTTCAATTCTTGGTTTTTCAAATTCAAACACCGCGTTAACCTCCTTCTACATCGATATTTTATATATTTAACTGCAAGCGTTTTCGTTCCTTGCAGTAGCCGGAAAATACTCCGGCTAAGTATACGCGTGAACGATAAACTATCTTACTTAGAATATAACTCGACGATAAGAGTCTCGTTAACAGGTACATCGATCTGCTCTCTCTCAGGCTTTGTAACTACTGTACCGCTAAGTGTTTCTGAATTTGACTCAAGCCATGCAGGAACAAGAACTCCTCCATTAGCCTCTACGATATCCTTAAATCTCTGAAGTGACTTGCTCTTCTCTCTGATTTCGATCTTGTCACCAGCGCTTACGATGTATGATGGAATGTTTACGCACTTTCCATTTACAAGTACATGCTTGTGATCAACGATCTGTCTAGCTTCTCTTCTTGTTCTTGCAAATCCCATACGGAAGATTACATTGTCAAGACGAAGCTCAAGAAGTGTCATCAGGTTAGGACCAGCTGTTCCCTGCATCTTCTCTGCCTTAGCGAAAAGGTTGCGGAAAGGCTTCTCCTGTACGCCATAGATGAACTTTGCCTTCTGCTTCTCACGAAGCTGAAGTCCATACTCACTTATCTTTCTACCAGCGTTAGCTGCTTTTCTCTTAGATTTCTTATTTACGCCGAGATACATTGGCTCCATGTTGAGTGATCTGCATCTCTTAAGAACCGGGGTTCTATCAATTGCCATTTTATATGTACCTCCTCAA
>ONVE01000243.1 GCA_900321215.1 uncultured Eubacterium sp.
GTGTGGCAGGCTGCACCGATCTGTGAGACCTTTGCAAGGATAGTATCGTTGTCGCAGTCGATCGTAAGTGACTTAACGAACTGATAATGTCCTGAAGTCTCGCCCTTGGTCCAGAGCTCATTTCTGCTTCTTGAGAAATAAGTCATCCTTCCTGTTTCAATAGTCTTGTTATAAGACTCTTCATTCATATATGCAAGCATAAGTACTTCATCTGTCTTATAATCCTGAACTATACAAGGAACAAGACCCTTGTCGTCAGTCTTAAAATCGCTGAAGGACTTTGAACTCTCAAAGAGATTTACGTAAAGACCTTTTCTTCTGCAGGCATGCTTGATCTGCATAACATCATGCTGAGCAAGGTTGTAAAGGCTTATAACCTCTGCATGTGTTGCATCAAGCATCTCAGCTATCTCATCACCGTCTGTTGAGTAAGAAGAAACAACAGTTGGAAGAGGTGCTTCCTTACGTATCTTTGCAACTATTTCTGTATAATTATCGATCTTATTGTGATGTAAGATAAGAAGGCTTCCGGCGCCCTGCTCCTTTAATTCCTTTGCATAAGCTACAGGATCATCAACCTCAGTAAGGTCGATGGTAACAATGATCCTTTCAGATCCGAAACGCTCTGAGGCTTCTTTAACTATGGAAATGTCGTTCATAGGAGCTGACTTCATGCAGACCTTTGACGCACCCGCATAAAGGAGCTTCTTAACATCCTCAAGTCTTCTTACGCCTCCGCAGGCAATGAGCGGAATGTCTATATTTCTTGTGATCTCCTTGATGATCGGAATATTCTTGTCAAGAGACTCACGACTTGCATTGCTGTCAAAAAATGCAACCTCGTCAGCGCCTGAGTCGTTATAGAATTTTGCCTCTTCTACAGGATTTTCCATGGTAACGCAAGGAATAATCTTAATGTAATCCATATTTGCCTCCTTTTACAGCGAACCCTTGGTTGAGAGAAGCTCTCTGCCAAGTCTCGGATTAGGTCTTGTAGCCTGTTCAAGTGCATTTGCAAATGACTTAAATGCCGCCTCTATGATGTGGTGGTCATTTCCTCCCGAAAGCTGCTTTAAATGTATATTCATCTCTGCAGCATAAGAAACTGCATAGAAGAATTCTTTTACCATCTGTGTATCAAACTCTCCGACCTTCGGAGTTGAAAGGTTAAGATCATAAACAAGATATGGTCTTCCTGAAAGGTCTACAGCCGAAAGGATAAGTGACTCATCCATAGGCATGATAAATGACGCATATCTCTTAATGCCTGCCTTGTCTCCAAGAGCCTGCTTGATAGCCTTGCCGAGAACAATGCCTGTGTCCTCGATAGTGTGATGTGTATCAACATAAAGGTCGCCCTTTACATCCACCTTAAGGTCGAAGAAGCCATGTCTTGCAAAGCTGTTAAGCATATGATCAAAGAATCCTATGCCTGTATTTATCTCTGTTTTTCCTGATCCATCCAGATCGATCTCGATGGTAATATCAGTTTCACCTGTTTTTCTGGTACAAACTGCTTTTCTTGCTTCCATATTCTCTCTCCTGTTTACTGATCCTCAAATCTTACCTTCATGGAATTAGCATGTGCGGTAAGATACTCAGCCTCTGCAAATGTAACTACATCCTTATATACATCTCTTAAAGCTGACTCAGAGTAAGAGATAATGCTTGACTTCTTGATGAAGTCATCTACTCCGAGAGGTGAGAAGAATCTTGCTGTACCGTTTGTAGGAAGTACATGGTTAGGTCCTGCAAAATAATCTCCCAAAGGCTCTGAAGAATACTCTCCAAGGAAGATAGCTCCTGCATTTCTTACCTTGGTCATTGTATCGTAAGGATTCTTTGTCATGATCTCAAGATGTTCCGGTGCGATCTCATTTGTAACAGCAATTCCTTCATCGAGGTTGTCTACGAGAAGGATATATCCGAAATTATCAAGAGACTTACGTATTATATCTTTTCTTGAAAGCTTCTCTGTAAATACATCTGTCCACTCAGAAACCTTCTCTGCAAAATCAGCATCTGTTGTAATAAGGATGGCTGATGCAAGTTCGTCATGCTCTGCCTGAGACAGAAGGTCTGCAGCAATATATTTAGGATTACCTGATCCGTCTGATAATACAAGGATCTCGCTAGGGCCTGCTATAGAGTCGATGCTTACGTGTCCGTAAACAAGTCTCTTGGCAAGGGCAACGAAGATATTTCCCGGACCAACGATCTTATCTACCTTAGGGATTGATTCTGTACCGAATGCAAGTGCAGCTATCGCCTGAGCACCGCCTGCCTTATAAATGGCTGTTGCGCCGGCTTCCTTTGCAGCTACAAGAGTTGTAGGATAAACCTTTCCTTCTTCGTTGCAAGGTGTTGTCATGATGATGTTCTCAACGCCGGCAACGTGTGCAGGTACAACATTCATAAGAACTGTTGAAGGATAAGCAGCCTTTCCGCCAGGTACATAAACACCGACTGACTGTAATGCTGTGATCTTCTGACCAAGCATTATGCCGTTTTCCTTGGTTGTTATCCAGCTGTTTCTCTTCTGAAGCTCGTGATATTCCCTGATATTCTTGATAGATTTTCTGATTACCTCAAGAAGGTTCTTATCAACCTTGTTATAAGCCTCTTCTATCTCTTCATCGGTTACCTTAACATTTGATGCATTTATATCTGCCTTATCAAATTTATGTGTATATTCAAAAAGAGCAGCATCTTTGTTCTGATGGACATTCTCAACGATCTCTTTAACCGTTGCTTCATAAGGTCCGTAATTGTCTGGACTTCTTCTGAGCATATTCTTTAAAATGTCCTTCTTTGATTCTTCCGTAAGCTTTACTATACGCATATTATGCCTCCTTTTGAAAATGATATTATTCGCTTAGTACTTTATTTAAGTCATTGAGAAGCTTCTGGATCCTCTCATGCTCCATACGAAGACTTACCTGGTTTACAACCATTCTTGCTGACAGAGGAACGATCTCTTCAAGAACATCCAGTCCGTTCTCACGAAGGGTTGTTCCAGTCTCAACGATATCGACTATTACCTCTGAAAGACCAACTATAGGAGCAAGTTCTACGGAACCGTTCAGCTTGATGATCTCAACCGTCTGGTTCTTTTTATTATTGAAATAATCCTTTGCAATGTTTGGATATTTTGATGCCACACGGATTATCTCATTTTTCTTAAGTGTTTCCTTTGCTGATTCAGGTCCGCATACGCACATACGGCATTTGCCGAATCCGAGATCAAGCACCTCGAGAAGGTTTCTTCCTTCCTCAAGGATGGTATCCTTACCTACAACACCGATATCTGCCGCACCGTACTCTACGTAGGTCGGAACATCGCTTGCCTTGGCAAGGAAAAATCTGAGCTTTAACTCTTCATTTGTGAAGATGAGCTTTCTTGTATCAGGATCCTTCATCTCTTCACAGGTGATACCGATCTTTTCAAAAACCTCCAGAGTCTTTCTGGCAAGTCGTCCCTTTGCAAGGGCAAATGTTAGATATCTCATAATGCACCTCCGGGCTGATCGTTATCACTGTATTTTGCCTTAAGGTCGGCAATCTCCTTTGAGATCACAAAGGACTCATCAACCTCATCATCATCCTTAACTATATACATTCTGTCAAATTCATAACGTCTTGCGTACTCTTCGTACTCAGCAACAGTATGTCTTGATGACTTTCTGATAAGAGATGCCTCAACGCCTCTCTCTCTGAGCTTCTCTGCAAGAAGAACCGCAGACTTCTGATTCTTGATCTCATATATTACAAGAGCTCTGTTGGTATCGGTGTCAACCTTGATATGCTGTCTTGATACTGCCATCATAAGATCGTCAATGATTATAGCAAAGCCGATCGATGGGGCATCCTTGCCGAACTTGGCAAGAAGGTTGTTGTATCTTCCACCGCGTACTATAGCGCTTCCTGTTCCGTAGGTAAATGCTCTGAATACGATACCTGTATAGTATCCATAACCGTTTAACATACCGAGATCAAAGCCGATGCAATCCTCATAGCCGTAGAACTTAAGAACATTATAAACCTTCTTAAGTCTGGAAATGGCTGTAAGGGCCTTCTCATTCTTTGTAACTGTCTCAGCATGGTCGAGCATATCAACGCTGCCGAAGAACTTATCAAATGAACAGAGAGCTTCCTTGGAGCTTTCATTTATATCAAGCTTTTTGATATATTCCTGAAGTCCAAAGAAATTCCTGAGCTGGATAAAGTCTCTTATCTCTGCCTCAGCGTCCTTATCTATGCCTGCTTCTTCTATGATACCCTTAAAGAATTCAACCTCGCCGATAACGATCTGAAAATCCTTAAGTCCCGAAACTCTGATAACATCAACTACGCAAGCGAGCATTTCTGCATCTGCAGCGGAGCTGTCGTCATTTATAAGCTCGCAGCCGATCTGTGTAGTCTCATGAAGCTTGCCCTGATGAAGAGGCTCATTCTTGAAGGTTCTGCCCATATAGCTGAGCCTTATCGGAAGCTCCTCGTCCGGAAAATATTTTGCTGCACTTCTTGCGATGCTTGGCGTAATGTCAGGTCTCAAAACAAGAGTGTTGTTGTTTCTGTCAAAGAATTTGTACATCTCGTTTGAAGGCGCTGAGCCCTTGTCCATATTGAATATATCGAAATACTCAAATGCAGGTGTCTCGATATCGCTGTAAGCATAGCTCTTAAGAACCTTCTTAATACGACTGATGATCTCATGTCGCTCCAGGCACTCTGTGCCGTATATATCTCTTACTCCCTCAGGAGTGTGAAGCAGTTTCTCGTTCATATAGACTCTCCTAAAAAAATGATGTATTACCAACCCTTTGCCGGGCAATACCTTTCTATATATTAATTCAAATCATTAAACTATTCAAGCAGTTTTTATACAATTAAGCATAACAAATAAGCGTCTAAAGCTTTCTCAGACGGTATCCCATCCCCCAGATGGTTTCAATATAATCAAAGTCATCGAGTTTCTTGAGCTTAGATCTGAGGTTGCTCATATGAACCTTTATAGACTGATCCTCCGGAAAATATTCTTCGTTCCAGACACTTTCATAAAGATTAGCCTTGGAAAAAAGCTTGCCTTTATTTTCAAGCAGGAGCTTCAGTATCTCAAATTCTTTGGAAGTAAGTATCAGCTCACTGCCCTTCACAGTTACCTTTGAAAGGCCTGTATCAAGTTTTATGCTTCCGTAGCTTAAGACCTTTGCAGCAGCTTCTTTTTCTGGATGAACAGTTTCCTTCCTGCACCTTCTCATAACCGCTTCTATCCTGACAAGTACATCCGGCAGC
The DNA here is from genome assembly GCA_900321215.1 of uncultured Eubacterium sp. Lineage (GTDB taxonomy): Bacteria > Bacillota > Clostridia > Lachnospirales > Lachnospiraceae > Eubacterium_Q. The sequence continues at coordinate 5,296 of ONVE01000243.1, forward strand.
TCAAATGGCTTAATGATATA
>ONVE01000022.1 GCA_900321215.1 uncultured Eubacterium sp.
ACCTGCTATGGTATCTCCCTCTTCTTCCTCCATCAGACTTTTAAATTCTACATTTTTCAGGAAGTCAATCTCAAATATCCAGTTCAGGAGATCGTATTTATCCCTGAAATGATAATAAAAGCTCTTCCTGTTCATATTACAGCCTTCACAAATATCCGAAACACTGATCTTTTCAAAATTTTTAGTTTTCATCAGCTCCTTCAGCGAAGAAGCAAGTGCATTTTTAGTGATATTCGATTCAGACATTTTCTCTCCTTTTTATACAATCGGTGCAAAGAATATAAGAAACGCATCCAGTATCCTGCCGAAGAAATTCCTGCTTATATCCTCCTCGGTCTGGAGCTTCGACTCCTTGAAGGTCCTCATCATATCTTTTCTTAACTCCTCCACCGCTTCGCAGCGATACAGAAGCACCGCATCCTCAAAATGAAGGAACAGGCTTCGGTAATCCAGATTGACCGTTCCCACAACAGCCTTATCATTATCGCAGAGCATGCATTTTGAATGGATAAAGCCCGGCGTATACTCATAGATCTTAACGCCCGCTTTCATAAGCTTACCGTAATTCGACCTCGTAATCCTGAAAATGACCTTTTTATCCGGCACATGCGGCGTAACTATCCTCACATCCACCCCGCGCTTTGCCGCGATCTTCAGGGCATCCATCATAGATGTACTCGGAACAAGATAAGGCGTAAAGACATAAAGGTACTTCTCCGCCTGATTGATCAGTTCAAGATAAGTATTTTCCGAAAGCGGAATATTATCAAACGGTTCATCGCCATACGGCTGGACGTAACCGTCATTTTCAAATTCCATGTCATGGTAGAAATGAGGAAGATAGCTGCTGATCTTCTTCATTTCCTCAGGAGTCTCTATCTTACGGCTGCTTCTTCCGAGCTTCATGGACTCCCACATTTCCAGATACATAATGGTCAGGTTCTGCACGGCCTCGCCCTCAAGGCGCAGTCCCGCATCCTTCCATCTTCCGAAAGGACTGTTGACATTTATGTATCTGTCAGCCAGATTGATGCCTCCCGTAAATGCAATATAACCATCGATGATAGTCATCTTTCTGTGATCACGGTTATTGGTCAGCATCGTAAAAAGCGGCTTGACTCTGTTGAACTTTTTGCAATGGATATTTTTATGGAGCTTGTTGAGCGTTCTGTCGTAACGCTTCGGGAGCCAGGTTATACAGCCAAGGTCATCATACAAAAGTCTTACCTCGACACCCTCCTCGGCTTTTTCCTTAAGGACCTCAAGTATCCTGTTCCAGACACTGGTCCGCTCGATCATGAAATACTCCATGAATATGTAATGCTCCGCATTCTTTAATGCCTGAAGCAGGCCTTCAAACTGCGCTTCGCCGCTGTCGAGATAAGTAACCTTCGTATTCTTATACACCGGATAGCGCTGCTCATTTATCAGATATTTGCAGGTTGCATATATCCTGCTGTCACATTTATATATCTCATCAAGAATATTCATATCCTGATTATGAAGCGCGCTATATTTTGCCTTGGCATCATCCACACGCTTTGCATACCTTTTTCCCTGCCTCTGGTTGCCGCAGATCATATAAAATGGCACACCAAAGAACGGGACCAAAAGTATTACCATGATCCAGATAGTTTCATATTCTCTTTGAGTCTTTGGAGAATTCAGAACATACACACAGTACAGGAGAGCAAGCACAGAAACCGTGGTCCTCACGTACTCATAGCCCTGGAAAAAATAAGAATATATAAGAAGGAACCAGACTACCTGCAAGAGTATCAGCATTGCTGTAATAAAAGCACGGCTGAATATTACCTTGTATATCTTACCCAGAAACCTCATCTTTAAACCTTCCCTTAACTAAAACAGCGCGTATCACTGTTTACTCACTGTCCACAATACTCTTCATCCACCTGCGGCGGCATTCGGCACCATCATGGCACCTTTTTCCAATCAGCAGCACGCAGCTTCCGTCAGCCCGGCCTCCGTCAGCTACGCAAATTTCCTTATCACAGCAAGCGACGCTTTAAGCCTTTCATCAAACTGCTCGTAAAAATCCTTATCAGGATCAAATGCCTTCACATAGAACTCTTCTATCACCGCCATAAGGAGTCCCTTCAGCTTCGTCTCATCTTCTATGGCTGCAGCCTTCTTCTCCACCATTTTAAGAAAGTTGTGCCATTTTTTAACAAATGCACTGTACCGTTCAATGTCCGGAGTATCTATCCATTTTCTGACCTTAACCTTGGTACGGTTACTTTTTATGCATTCATTTACCTGCAGAAAATATTTAAAATCCAGTCCTTCATAGATACGTCCCAGCGGGAAAAGCCTGCAGATAGACGGTCTATATGGATGTATGCTGCACCTTCCCTTTTCATTTAAGAACCGGCAGCCTTCCTTCATAAGCATATTCGGAATGATTATACCGTCTATGTAGCTAAGCTCGATCTCCCTGCCAAGCAGTTCATTAAAGCTCCGTCCTGTGGCCTGACACAGCCTGTAAATATCCAGCGGATCAAGCGTTATGGACTTACCCATGTCCGAGCTGCAGCATTTATGGCAGTTCCGGCAATCCTGGCAGTCCGCCTTGACCATATCATTCAGATCATATAATCTTCCATCGGAAATATCCTTTATATCTTCGTATCTAAGCATTTTTTTCCTCTCATTTTTGACACTTGTCACTATAAATGATTTTATCAATTGTCAGTGAAAAAAACAACCTAAAAAGGAGTCCTAAGCTCCACACATTCTGCCGCAAATGGTGAAAAAATAATGAAATAATCGTTAATCCTCCCTTTATCTATTGTATTTTCTGATCTTTCGTGTTAAATTATTATTTGTTGAGGTAAACTTAGGTTTAATAAAAGTATTTAAAATTTTATAGGAGGAGTAAAAAATGCCAAACGATTATAATAACTACAATAATAATTATAACAATTATAATGGCGGTTCCGGGGACGGCAATTATAATCAGTATTATAATCAGAACAACTATAACAATTATTATAACCAGAACGGTTTTGATCCTTACGGAGCAAATCCGGCAGCAAGAAGCCCATATGCAGTTCAGCAGCAGGCTCGCTATTCTATCAAGGATGTAATGGCAAGAACATTCCTGTTCATGACAGTAGCTTTACTGTTAACAGCTATCACATCACTTGCAGTTTATACTACAAACCCATATTTCCTGATTCAGAACGGACTTTCAACATTCTGGATCCTGGCAATACTTGAGATCGGTATTGTTATCGGAGCAACATTTGCGATCAAAGCAAATAATGTAATGCTTTCAGGTATTCTGTTCATTGCGTATTCAATAATTAACGGACTTACACTTTCCGTTATCTTCCTTGTTTACACAGAATCATCTATAGCTACTATCTTCTTCCTTACAGCTGGTCTGTTCGGAGTAATGGCTATCGTTGGTTTCACAACAGACAGAGACCTTACATCATTCGGAAATCTCCTTCTTATCGGTCTTTTCGGAATCATTGTTGCTTCAATCATTAACTTCTTCCTGAAATCATCAGGACTTGATTATGCTCTTACAATCCTTGGAATCGCAATCTTCCTTGGACTTACAGCATATGATACACAGAAGATCAAGAACATGGCAGCTAACAATCCAGGTTACAGCCTCACAGTTATCGCTCTTTACGGAGCACTTGAGCTTTACCTTGACTTCATCAACCTCTTCCTGAAGCTTCTCAGACTTCTCGGAAAGGCTAAGAACTAATATAAGGTTTATAGTAAATACATTAAAAAACCGTACGACATCAAAATCGTACGGTTTTTTATTATAAGAAAACTATCCGAATATTTTATTTCTTCCGGATAACAAGTATAACTATTTCTCAGGATATGTGATTATGCTCCAATACTTATAGCCTTCAGCAGTCATTGTTTCAACCTTTGAAATAAAATTCTGTCCGGTCGGATTGAATACAAGATGGTAACATCCATCCTTATCTTTTTCAAATTTAGAATAATTATCCTTTTCATAATTATCTCTTCCATTCATCAAAAGGGTTGCCTGACAGCAGATTGCTCCTTTTCGCACATCATTAAAATAATATGTATAATGAATGTCTGTATCCTCAAAAAGTGTCTGTACACCATACGCCAAAGCCGAAATATTAGCTGATCCGGTTGCGGAATTATCAACCTTATTAATGTAATCACCTAAGCCTTCACTGGTGAACAATGTATTAAGAGTACTCTGTACCGAAGAAAAATCGCTTGTAACAGTATCATAAACACCCTCGGTATATCCGGTCAGCCATGCTCCGAATGCTGCTCCCGCTGCTCTTCCAAGTTTGCTCCAGAATCCACCGTTAATATCATCCTTATAGTGAACATCTACTACCGTTACATCTCCATCCTTAACAACCTTACTCTTGTATCCTTTTAATTTAGCCCACTCAACAACACCGTCTTTATCAAGCAAGGTTGCCGATCTGTATGAGTAATCATTAAGATCTCTGGTAGGATAGGTATAAGTTGCAGTATTCCATGAAGAATAATAATCTTTGCCGTTGACATTTTTTACCGCTCTGACTTTTATACTTTTCTTTTTTCCCCAATCACCTGTCAGATCATTTACCTGTGCATTCTCTACGGTCACAGTTTCCTTTGTACCATCAGCCTTTTCATATTCAACTTCATACTTGGCAGCTCCCTTTACGTCGTTCCATTTGATCAGATAAGTTTTACCATCAAGTGAATAAGTGAAATTATCCGGAGCCGAAAGATTGACCTCTACCTTATAGCTTACGCTTGCCCAGTCAGAATAATCCGCATGATTTCCGGATTCGCACACTGCTCTTACCTTAACAGTTCCGGATTCGCCCTCACTAACACCTGTAACTACACATGAGTTTTTATCTACAAAACCATTTTGTTTTTGACCGTAGTCAATCTCATATTTGGTAGCTCCTGATACAGCATTCCAATTTACGACCAGACTACCGCTGTCATAATCATATTTCCATTTTACATTAGAAGGAGCTGTCAGCTCTACCGCTGCCTCCGTCGGTTTTTCAGTCCTTGCTTCGGTAACAAATGTATTTGAACCACCGTTATCCGTCTTATTTCCAAATAGATCCGAACCACTGGAATCTGAGTCCCCGCAGCCTGAAAGCATCATGGTCAGTGCTATTGCTCCCACAACTAAAAGCTTCTTTTTCATACCCTTTTGCCTCCCTTTTAAATGAATATAACTGCAGCAAGCCTTTAAGACTGCTGCAGCTATAAAAACTACTTATTAGTGATGGAAGAGTCTGATGCCGGTAAATGCCATAGCTATACCATACTTGTTGCAGGTATCGATAACATTATCGTCTCTTATAGATCCGCCCGGCTGAGCGATATACTTGACACCGCTTCTCTTTGCTCTCTCGATGTTGTCGCCAAATGGGAAGAATGCATCAGAACCAAGAGCAACGCCTTCCATATTCTTAAGCCACTCTTTTCTCTCTTCTCTTGTGAATACTTCCGGCTTCTCTGTGAAGAACTGCTCCCAGATACCATCTGCAAGAACGTCCTCATAATCATCGCTGATATATACATCGATCGTATTATCTCTGTCTGCACGCTTGATGCTCTCCTTAAATGGAAGATTAAGCACCTTTGGTGACTGACGAAGGAACCATTTATCTGCCTTATCTCCGGCAAGACGTGTACAATGGATACGTGACTGCTGTCCTGCACCGATACCAATTGCCTGTCCGCCCTTTACATAGCATACTGAATTTGACTGTGTATACTTAAGTGTGATCAATGCGATTGCAAGATCGATACGTGCTGCCTCAGGAATCTCCTTAGCATCTGTAACAACATTAGCGAAAAGCTCATCATTTATAACAAGCTCATTTCTGCCCTGCTCAAATGTTACGCCGTAAACATCCTTTGTCTCGATCGGAGCCGGAACATAGTCAGGATCGATCTGGATAACACAGTAATTGCCGTTCTTCTTAGACTTAAGGATCTCAAGTGCGTCATCATCATAGCCAGGAGCTACGATACCATCAGAAACCTCTCTCTTAACGAGACGTGCTGTTGCAGCATCACAGGTATCTGAAAGAGATATAAAATCACCAAATGAAGACATTCTGTCTGCACCTCTTGCTCTTGCATATGCGCTTGCAAGCGGTGTAAGTTCACCCATATCCTCTACCCAGTAGATCTTCTTCTCGATATCTGTAAGTGGAAGTCCTACAGCTGCTCCTGCAGGTGAAACATGTTTAAATGAAGTTGCTGCAGGAAGTCCTGTAGCCTTCTTAAGCTCCTTAACGAGCTGATAACCATTGAATGCATCAAGAAGGTTGATATAGCCCGGTCTTCCTGAAAGCACTGTGAAAGGAAGCTCTCCTTCCTTCATAAATACTCTGGATGGCTTCTGATTTGGGTTGCAGCCATATTTTAATTCTAATTCTTTCATTATCCTTACTTTTCCTTTCTAACGAAAACTACTGATTCTTATTAACTATTCTTGTCTCGTACTTGCCTGTTTCAACATCGATAAATCTTGTGAACAGAGAAACCTTATTCTCTTCATTAAGGCTCTTCCAAACGATATCAGTAAATTCATCAAGACTGTCTGTAGGGATAGATACTCTTGTAGGCTCTCCCTCATAGCTTGGAAGCGGATTTCCGTCACCCATATATGTATGGATGAAATGTCCCTCTGCAGCCTTTGGATTATCATATGAGAATGTAAATCTGAGGCACTGGTCAGGATCACCGTTATCTGACTTAAGGATAGACATTTCATAGCTGTATCCTGCATCAAGATGAACTACTCCAGAGATACGTGGTGTAAAGTTAGGAGCATCCGGCTCAAACTCACGTCCTCTGAGAGATTCCTCAAATGTATCTCCCTGCTCCATATTTTCATAAATAGTATCTGTCTGATCACCATTTGTTACGATGGTATCACTTCCCAGAACTCTTACAGGAGCATAAATGATAAGACTAGGATCCTCTAACTTAGAAGGGTCAAATGCCTCAGTCCTAATTCCTTCGCCCTCAGTAACAAAAACTCTGTTGCGGCTGTTCTGTGAACGTCCCATGATAAAATAAGCTATAGCTGCCTTCTTACCATCAGGTGTTCTTCCGATAACAATTCCTCTTCCCGGATAGCTTGTGCTACCGATCTCAGCTGACAAATCCTTTAAAATCATATCTTTACTCCTTAAAATATATTGTTAATTATTAAAAAGCTCTTACTCTTCGTGTCCCTTTGCTTTAATAACATCGATAACACTGTCAACATACTTGTCGCAGATCTCCTTGGTTGTTGCCTCAACCATTACTCTTACAACCGGCTCTGTTCCGGACTCTCTTACAAGAATTCTTCCTGAATCGCCGAGCTCATCTGCAACCTCTTTAACCTTTGCAAGTACGTCCTTATCGTTCTGTGCTTCTCTCTTATCCTTAACTCTGATATTCTTCAGAACCTGAGGATATACAGTAAAGCCTCTCTTCAGCTCTGAAAGCTTCTGCTTCTTATCCTTCATAACCTCAACCATCTTGATGGATGTAAGGATTCCGTCACCGGTTGTGGCATATTTTGAGAAGATTATATGGCCTGACTGCTCACCGCCGATGCAGCAGTCATTCTGTGTCATATATTCATAAACATATTTATCGCCTACATCAGTCTTTGCGTAGTCAATTCCTGCTTCGTCAAATGCCTTATAAAGACCGAAGTTGGACATAACTGTTGTAACAACTGTATTATTCTTAAGTGCATTCTGCTCCTTAAGATACTTACCATAAATGTATAGGATATGGTCTCCGTTAACAACCTCTCCATTTTCATCAACGGCAAGGCATCTGTCGGCATCACCATCATAAGCGAATCCAACGTCAAGACCGTTCTCAACAACGAACTTCTGAAGTCCTTCAATATGTGTAGAGCCTGCGTTGTTATTGATATTTGTTCCGTTTGGCTCAGCATTTATAACATAAGTCTTGGCACCGAAAGCGTCAAATACAGCCTTTGCGATATTCCATGAGCTTCCGTTAGCGCAGTCAAGACCGATCTTCATATCCTTAAGTGAATACATTCCGAGTGAGATAAGATATCCGATATATCTGTTTCTTCCTGATGCATAATCAACTGTACATCCGATCTTGTCTCCGGTTGCGTAAGGAATGGTCTCCCATTTACTGTCAAATACAACAAGCATACCGTCAAGATATGCCTCGATAAGATCGATAACATCCTCTCTCATCTTCTCGCCGGTACCGCTGATAAGCTTGATACCATTATCATAATAAGGATTGTGGCTTGCAGATATCATGATACCGCAGTCAAAATCATCTCTTCTTGTGATATATGCAACAGAAGGAGTTGTAGTAACATGAAGAAGATATGCATCGGCGCCTGAAGCAACAAGTCCGCCTACAAGTGAATACTCAAACATGTAGCTTGATCTTCTGGTATCCTTACCGATAACAACCTTTGCAGGGCTTGTATCTCCCGCTCTTCTTCTTAACTCGTTGTAATACCATCCGAGAAATCTTCCTACCTTAAATGCATGATCTGCTGTAAGGCAGATATTTGCCTCTCCTCTGAATCCGTCTGTACCAAAATATTTACCCATTTCCACTTTCCCTTTCACTATATTTTAATAAAATGACTCTTCAGTCTGACTTTATCGTATAATACATTTTCCCGCAAATGTCAACAGCTAAGTCATCGTCTATAGAGGCTTCTCGTATAGACAACATTTCCTGTTTCGAGACAAAGCGCTCCCATCGCCCTGCCGGATACACATCCGCAGTCAATATTTACTATATTTCCACACTTAAAGTACCTTCCGGTTATAGCTCCCGGAATGACCGCTGTAGGAGTATGTCCTATAACTATCATTATGTTTTCATCATATGTATATTTTTCTGGTTTATCAAACTCAGGTCTTCCAAAAAGAAGCGTCATCGTTGAATACGTTCCGTCATCAATATGCTTATATGCATCCTTTTTATCCGGAAGCGAATGTATAAGAAGGTAATTGATACCCTTGATGGTTATCCTCTCATAAAGCTTAAAGCTCTGCATATACTGAAGAAGCTCCTGCTGCTCATCCGGAGGAAGCATCAGAAACTGCTGAACCGTAGTCGTTCCGCCGTTATAGTACCATTGCTTAAGTGCAGCTCTGAAGTTTGCGCCCTGCATCAGAACATTTATATCATCATTGTTTTTTCCTATTATTGCCGGAAGAACCTGCAGCGCCATCAGCTCATGATTTCCAAGAAGTGGAATGATATTCTTATGCTGCATCATGAATTTCAGTACTTCGACATTTCCCTCGCCACGGTCTGTCGTATCACCGATAACATACAGAATGTCTTTTTTATTAAAATTGATCTTATCAAGAAGAGCTATAAATTCTCTATAGCATCCGTGCACATCTGAAATCGCGTAGTGCATGAGATTACCTCCAGGTTGATTTTTTCTCCACTTATGCCCCGATCACACAGTCCATCTTTAATGATACCATAAAAAGCCTCTTCATTCAAATGCCAGTACACTTTTTATGCGGCAAAAAATTAACAAAAATATCTGCCGGATTGAGTCTTTGATAGACATCATGCCAAATCCGGCTCTTCACAATTAATTAACACTTTGCCTTCTTTTATTCATTTGATAAAAATGTCAAAATATGATATTATGTTTTCATCGTTTTGTTATACGAAAATCAATATGAGGAGGTTATGTATGAAGAATTATTTTGATCTTAAAGGACAGGTTGCTATCGTTACAGGATGTTCTACAGGACTTGGTGTTCAGATGGCAAAGGCTCTTGCAAGTCAGGGCGCAACAGTAGTTGCACTCGCAAGACGTAAGGATAAGATTGAGGCAGTTGCACAGGAGATTGCTGAAACATACAAGGTTGATACACTTGCTGTTCAGTGTGATATCACAGATACTGAGAAAGTAAATGCCGCAGTTGACGAAGTGTTAGCTAAGTTCGGTCGTATCGACATTGTTATCAACAATGCCGGAACAGGCGGAGTAACTCCTGCTGAAGACGTTCCTGATGAAATGTTCCAGAACGAAATGAAGATTGACCTTTTCGGAACCTTTAAGGTTGCTCGTGCAGTTGCAAAGAAAGCAATGATCCCTGCAAAATACGGAAGGATCATCAATATTGCTTCAATGTATGGTCTTGTAGGCAACAAGATCTGTGGTTCAGCACCATATCATGCTGCAAAGGGCGGCGTTGTTAATCTTACCCGTGCCCTCGCATCAGAGTGGGGCAAATACGGCATCACAGTTAACTCAATCTGCCCGGGATATTTCTATACACCACTTACAAAGGAAACCCTTGATTCTGACTTCTTCCAGCAGAATGCAAAAACAATGATCCCTCTTGAGAGATACGGAAATGAAGGCGAGCTTGATACAGCAGCTATCTTCCTTTCATCTCCTGCATCTTCTTATGTAACAGGTATCGCACTTCCTGTTGATGGTGGATATACAGCAATGTAATTATTTTTTGATATAAAAATCATCAGTCCGGAGTACTGCACTTCATGTACAGTATTTCGGACTGTTATTTTTTCAGCAAAAAACTCAGAAACTGATTTTATTTTCTTAGTTTTTCGATTTTTTAACAAAAAAAACACATTTTTTATATTTTTTTAGTTGCATTATCTATAAAAAATTTATATAATAAAAGCACTACGTAGGAAAACAGTATCTCATATACTGATCCCCCTTTTATAAACCCTCCTACGCAGTCAGCCCCTTTTGCTAACGCATGTGGGGCTGTTTCTAATTTAAGGAGGTTTGATATCTATGTATCTTATAAAAAATGGTCACATTATTGATCCCGTGACAAATACTGATGAAATAAAAGATATACTGATAGCTGGAAAAAAGATCGCTCTTGTCAAAGAATCTATCACTCCTGAAGAAGCATCAGACTTTATAAAGAAAAAGTCAGAGGATGTAAATATATCTGAAGAGTACGGTTTAAAGGAAGATGATGATCTGACCGTAAAACTGATAGATGCCTCAGGGCTTATCGTTGCACCGGGCCTGGTTGATGCTCATGTTCATTTCCGTGATCCGGGCTTCACATATAAAGAAGATATCGAAACCGGCGCAGCCGCAGCTGCAAGAGGCGGTGTTACAACCGTAATACTTATGGCAAATACCAAGCCTGCTGTTGATAATCCCGAAACTCTTCATTATATCCAGGAAAAGGGCGCAAAGACCGGAATAAATATCCTTCAGACATCAACCGTAACAAAAGGCATGCAGGGAAATGAACTTGTAGATATGGATCTTATGGCCGCAGAGGGTGCCGCAGGCTTTACTGATGACGGTCTTCCGATACTTGATGAGAAGGTTCTCTACAATGCTCTCCTTAAGGCTGCCGAACTTGATCTTCCGGTTTCTCTTCATGAAGAGGATCCGTTCTTCGTATATGAAGCAGGCGTCAACAGAGGAGCCGTTTCAGAAAAGCTTGGCTACGGCGGTGCCGACAGAGCTGCTGAAGAGATAATGACCGCAAGAGATGCCGTGCTTGCACTTACAACCGGAGCTTCTCTCTGCATCCAGCATATAAGCTCCAAGAATACCGTTGAGATAGTCAGAACCTTCAGAAAGCTTGGCGCTGATATCCATGCCGAGGCTACACCTCATCATTTCACTCTTACAGAGGATGCCGTTCTTAAATACGGCACATACGCAAGAATGAATCCACCTCTTCGAACCGAGGAGGACAGGCTTGCCATAATCGAAGGCATCAAGGACGGTACGATAGATATGATAGTTACCGACCACGCTCCACACAGTAAAGAAGAGAAGGATCGTCCTCTTGGCAAGGCTCCAAGCGGAATCACAGGCATTGAAACCTCTCTTGCTCTGGGTATTAAATCTCTTGTTCAGCCGGGATATATCAGCCTTATGAAGCTTATCTCTCTCATGAGCGATTCACCTGCAAGATTCTACCGCATGATACCGGAAGGAATCTCTGAAGGAGCTGCAGCAGATATCATTATATTCGGAGAAAATGAAAAATGGACCGTGAAAGAGGAGGAATTTGCCTCCAAGGCAGTCAACAGTCCATTTATCGGATGGGAACTCCCGGG
>ONVE01000092.1 GCA_900321215.1 uncultured Eubacterium sp.
AAGATACGGGAGACGAAATGACAGTAGAAACGGTAAAACCTGAAGATATTGAAAAAAGAAGCTTCGAGATAATAGAAAATGAATTAAAGGCTGAAGGCATAATCCTTCCGGAGAAGGAAGATCTTATTATAAGGCGCTGCATTCATACCAGTGCGGATTTTGATTATGCAAAGACCTTAAGGTTTTCGGAGGGGGCTGTCGATATCTGCAAAGAACTGATAAGAGGCGGAGCGGATATCATAACAGATACAAATATGGCCAAAACCGGTATCAGCGAGAAAACCCTTTCAGGCTTCGGCGGCGTTATAAGATGCTTTATGGCTGATGCGGAGGTCGTAAAGGAAGCAAAGGAACGCGGCATCACCAGAGCAGCGGTAAGCATGGAGAAGGCGGCGAAGCTTCCGGGAAAGAAGATATTTGCTGTGGGAAATGCGCCTACAGCACTGATCAGGCTGTATGAAATGTATAAGGAAGAAAACTTTAGGCCGGATTTTATCATAGGTGTTCCTGTAGGCTTTGTAAATGTTGAAGCAGCCAAGGAACTTATAATGTCAACGGATATTCCATTTATTATAAATGAGGGACGTAAGGGCGGAAGCACTATAGCGGCCGCGATATGCAATGCGCTCCTCTATCAGATGAAAGGACAGGCAAGGTGAGACACGGCTTTACCACAGGAAGCTGCGCGGCTGCGGCGGCTAAGGCTGCGGCGTATATGCTGCTTTCCGGCAGAAAGAAAGAGAAGATCAGTATAGAGACTCCCGGAGGGATTATTTTTAATACGGATTTATCTGATATCAGGCTTTCGGAGAGAGAGGCATCCTGCGCTGTTAAAAAGGATGCGGGAGACGATCCGGATATTACTGACGGTACATTTATATATGCGGCGGTAACGTATATAGATAACATTGGTGAGAAGAGTGATCATACGAAGGACAAAGCTGTTTCTATCGACTCTGGTAAGGAGAATGACCGTGTTGTGATTAAGGGCGGCAGAGGAGTCGGAAGAGTTACAAAGCCGGGACTGGACCAGCCTGTAGGAGAGGCGGCTATCAATCATGTTCCAAGGGAAATGATTATCAGAGAAGTAACTGAGGTCATGCAGCTTTTAGACTACAGTGGAAGACTTCAGGTCGAGGTATCTGTTCCTCAAGGTGAGGTGCTGGCTAAGAAGACATTTAATCCGAGACTTGGTATCGTTGGCGGTATCTCTATACTCGGAACTACCGGAATAGTCGAGCCTATGAGCGAGAAGGCGCTGGTTGATACCATCAGGGTTGAGCTTTCGGTCCATTACTGTCAGGGTGAGAGGACAGCTGTTGTGGCTCCGGGCAATTACGGTCTTGATTTTATGAAAGAGTATTACGGCTATGACCTTGATAAAGCAGTTAAATGCAGCAACTTTATAGGTGATACCGTTCTTATGGCAGCTGAAATGGGCTTTTCATCATTTATCCTTGTGGGACATATCGGAAAGCTTGTAAAGCTCGCAGCGGGAATGTTAAATACACATTCGAAATATGGTGACCACCGAATGGAGGTCATCGCAAGGGAAGCACTGCAGGAAGGCGTTTCTGAGGAGACAGCAGAGAAGATACTTGAATGCGTTTCAACTGAGGCGGCTATAGATATCCTTCTTGAAGCTCACGGCAGGGATTTGCTGGAGAGGGTTATGGAGAGGATCATGAACGGAATCATGAAAACCCTTGAGGAAGTGTGCGGGGGAAGAATGAAGCTGTACTGCATAACATTTTCAAGTGTTTACGGATTTCTGGCCGGGTCTTTCGGCGCAGAGGATATATTAAGAAAACAGATTGACGGAGAGATATAATGATCCATTTTGTAGGAGCAGGTCCCGGAGCGGCGGATCTGATAACATTAAGAGGACAAAGCTTAATAAATGATGCGGATGTGATAATCTACGCGGGCTCACTCGTGAATCCGGATATACTGAAGTATGCGAAGGATACGGCTGTCATTTATGACAGTAAGAATATGACGCTTCCGGAGGTTATCAGTGTCATGAAGGAGGCTGATGCAAAGGGGCTTTCTGTGGTCAGACTGCATACCGGGGAGCCGAGCATATACGGAGCTGTGCGCGAACAGATGGATGAGCTGGATGAACTTGGAATCCCTTATGATTCATGTCCGGGAGTTACGGCGGCATTTGGTGCTGCAGCGGCGTTAAACATGGAATACACGCTTCCGGATGTTTCACAGTCGCTGATAATCACCAGAATGGAAGGACGGACTTCGGTTCCTTCCGGAGAGAGCATCGAGAGCTTTGCGGCTCATAAGGCATCAATGGCGATATACCTGAGCTCCGGAATGATGGCCGAGCTTTCGGTAAGACTTATAAACGGAGGATATGCGCCGGATACTCCTGCGGCAATAGTTTATAAAGCAACCTGGCCGGAGGAGAAGCGTATAGTTACAACCGTGGAAAGACTTGCGGAGTCTGCGGCAGAGAATAATATCAAAAATCTTGCTGTGGTATTGGTAGGAGATTCAGTTGCGCATACAGGATATGGAAAGTCGAAGCTTTATTCACCGGAATTCACAACGGCTTTCAGAACGGCTGAAGATGATAAAGCAGCTCAAACTTTGAATGAGAGTTTTCACGAGAGTCTTAGAGAGTCTGATGAATCAGCAGCTTTTAAAAAGGGAAGCGTTAAGGGAATCGTAGTAAATGAATACCCGGATGCGGATATCTTCTCATTTTCTGAAAATGGAGAGAAGCTCTCGGAGAAAATTAGAGGGGAGCTTGGAAAGCTTGGCGCTGAGGCAGTATGTTTCAGATGCCGTTTTGATGAAGTAAAGAAGAGGCTGACATACAGCTTTAATTATAAAAGAGCGGTTATATTTATAGGGGCGGCCGGAATTGCTGTGAGATGTATTTCAGAATTCGTAAATGATAAATTCACCGACAGTCCCGTGATAGTTATCAGCGAGGATGGAAGATTCGTGATTCCGATCCTTTCAGGGCATATCGGAGGCGGAAACCGTCTTGCGGCTTCGCTTGCCGACAGGATAGGTGCATTTAAGGCTATTACCACTTCAACAGATATAAATGGCGGATTCCAGCTGGATAACTTTGCTGCATCGCATTTCCTTCATATAGCCGACCGCTGTATCATTAAAGAAGCGGCAGCGAAGGGCTATGATGAAAAATGTATAAAAGATTACATAGCAGCAGGTAAGCTGATGCCAAAACAGTATTTTCTGGGAATAGGCTGCAGAAGGGGCAAAAGCTTCGAGGATATAGATAAGGCAGTAAAGGAGTTCCTTGCAGAGGCAGATGTTGAAATGAGCAGGATCGCGATGATCTCCTCAATAGATGTTAAAAGAAACGAAAAGGGTATCAGGCAGTTTGCTGATAAAAACGGACTTCGCTTTATTACTTATACAGCTGAACAGTTAGCGGCGCTGGGAAGCGGTTTCACTGTCTCCCAGGCGGTGCTTGAAAGAGTAGGCATTGATAATGTCTGCGAGAGGGCGGCAGTTGCAGCGGCGGTGCAGTTTTCAGACGCGGCAGATGTATGCGGTGATGATGCTGCAAGCAAAAATGAACAGTTAAATGAAAAAAGTAATGCTGCTGAAATGCAGGATTGTGAGAAAACCGGAGACAATAAAATACTCTGCGGCAGACGGCTGGTTAAGAGTAAGACAGTATATGACGGAATAACTCTTGCTCTTGCAGAGGGAAGCTGGAATATCTGTGATTGATCAGAAGGCGATGATCTAAAAAGGTAGTCAAGAGTAATGATCAAAAATGTTCTAAAGGATTGATCAGATGCTATTGATCAGAGACGGAAGAATAATAAGGAGAAATATGTCACAGGATAAAGAACTGAATTTAATAAATGTTGTAGGCATAGGACCGGGTAATATCTCCATGATGAGCTATGACGCAGTTGAAGTGATAAAGGGCAGCGATACGATAGTCGGTTATCCGGTATATCTTAAGCTGGTTGAAGAGCTGACGGGCGGTAAAGAGATCATTTCCACACCCATGAAGCAGGAGGTGGAAAGGTGCAGGATAGCATTTGAGGAGGCTGAAAAGGGCAGAAAGGTTGCTGTTATATCAAGTGGTGACGCAGGAATCTACGGAATGGCTTCTCTGATGTATGAACTGCTTCCGGAGCATCCGTCCTGTGAGATTAGGATAGTGGCAGGGATTACGGCTGCAAACAGCGGAGCAGCTGTTCTCGGAGCACCGCTTTCAGTGGATTTTGCAGTGATAAGCATGAGCGACCTGCTGACTCCATTTGAACTTATTGAAAAAAGGCTTAAAGCCGCTGCTTCGTCAGATATGGTCATAGTCTTATATAATCCTTCGAGCCATAAGAGGAAGGATTATCTGGCGAGAGCCTGCGAGCTGATAAAAGAATATATTCCTTCCGGCAGAGCATGCGGATATGTAAAGAATATCGGAAGGGAAGGGCAGGAAGCTGTTACACTTACATTTGATGAATTGAGCCGTACAGAGGTTGATATGTTTACGACGGTTTATATCGGTAACAGCCAGAGCTATATAGAAAACAGGAAAATGATAACAAGAAGAGGATATGACAAGGGAGGCCAATTATGAACGAGAATATCACAAAAAGAAATGAACTGCTTGCTGAGAAGGTGATCAAGGGACTTCAGTCAAGAAATATGTCAGGATATTATGCAAAGGATAAGGAGGAGGCTCTTAAGATTGCCCTCGGACTTATAGAAGAGGGAAGCTCAGTTACTATGGGCGGCGGAATGAGCGTACACGAGATCGGACTTGTTGAAGCTCTGAAGAAGGGAAACTATAATTTTATCGACAGAGATACATACGAGGATAAGCGCGCAGCTATGCTTCTTGCCTATGACGCTGACGTATTCCTTTCAAGTGCAAATGCCATGACAGAGGATGGTATCCTTGTAAATATCGATGGTAATTCAAACCGTGTATCTGCGATCGCGCAGGGACCGAAGAAGGTTATTTTCATCGTAGGAATGAATAAGATCGCAAATGATGTTGACAGCGCTATGAAGAGAGCAAGAAATGTAGCAGCTCCTATTAATGCGCAGCGTTTTAATATAAATACGCCATGTAAGCTTACAGGAGCATGTATGGACTGTAAGTCAATGGATACTATCTGCTGCCAGTTCCTTATAACAAGATTTTCAAAGCATGCAGGAAGAATACACGTAGTACTGGTAAATGATAATCTCGGATTCTAATATTATGAAGATATGTATATTTGGCGGAACAACTGAAGGCAGGGTACTTGCTGAAAGACTCGCCGCTAAAAGAAAAACTGATCAGGAAATAGTAGTTTCAGTCGCATCGGATTACGGAGAAGAAATGCTCCGTGGGATTTCAGGAATAAAGGTTCATGTAGGAAGGCTTGACAGAGAGAAAATGTCAGCCTTCCTTGTTGAGGGTGCCTTCGATATAGTGATAGATGCTACGCATCCTTTTGCCACTGAGGTTACCGGAAATATTAAATTCTGCTGTGAGAAGCTTGGAATCAGATATATCCGCCTGAAAAGGGAGGATGAAGAGGCTTCGGGCAGTACTCTTGGAAAAGTGATGTATTTTGATAGTCCGGATGCCCTTTCTGAAAAACTGACTGAATTAATAGCTTCAGGAGATGAAGGAAAAACCAATGTACTGCTCACTACAGGCAGTAAGGAGCTCACAAGCTTTACTCAAAGGATAGACGTAAGGCATCTTTTTGTCAGAGTGCTTCCGACAAAGGAGAGTATAGATAAATGCCTTGAGGCGGGGCTGACCGAAGACCATATCATTTCGCTGAAGGGTCCTTTTTCTGTTGAAGAAAATGTAGCCCATATCAGGAAATACAACATTTCCTACCTTGTAACCAAGGAAAGCGGAGCAGGGAGCGGTTATCTTAATAAGCTTAAGGCGGCTGAGGCAGAGGATATAACCACTCTGATTGTTCGCCGTCCGGATGACGACGGATTAACCTTAGATGAAATTTTAATCTTTTTTTAATCTAATTTAATATTTGATTAATGATTTATGATATTAGCTGTGATATATATATTAACTGTAGGTAGCAATTAAAATTGTGGAGGAGATAAAAATGAGTAGTTATGATTCTTATGGATCAGAAAAAGATAAGCAGGGAAATGCTGGGGCAAAGATACTTCTGATCATCTTATGTTTTCCATTTATCATTGCTTTTGCAGCGACCGGATTTGGACTTCTGATGGGTGCATTTGGACTGGTGTTCGGACTTTTGGTTGGATTATATGCCATCACCTTTTCAATGATCGTTGCAGGCTTTTCAACGCTGATAAGCCTTTTTGTACTGATATTCAGAGGACAGATAGCGTTGGGAATATTCCTTGAAGGATGCGGAATGGTAATGCTTGGAATCGGATTCATACTTTTACCTGTAGCAAAGGGATTTACATCATTTTGCATTAAGTTCATCCAGAAGCTTGCAGGAATATTTTTCGGATTTCTTAAAAGGAGGAGAGCATAATGAGCGGCAACAGAAAGTTTCATTACATCGGATTACTTCTGATCGGCGTGGGAATCATCGTTGGATTTGCAGGCTTTGCACTTATGGGTTTCAGATTTAAGGGACTCAAGATTGATATAAGAGAATATACAGATGAAAGTAATATAGAGAAGATTGTTGTAAATACAGATATCAGTGATGTGTCGGTTGGAATTACAGATGCTGAGAAAATCATTGTAACCTATGGTGAATCAAAGAGTATCAAGATTAACATTTCTGTAGAGAATGGTACTCTTACCATTAAGGAAAAAGGAAGCGCTAACTGGTTTGATATGTTGAGCTTTATACATTTCGGAAATAATGAATTTAAGGTTAAAATCCTTATTCCGGAAAAGGCTCTTGGAGAGATCAGCATCAGCTCGGATACAGGCGATATCAGTCTTGAAGATATAAATGTAAAGGGAAATATCAAGCTTGACACTGATACAGGTGATATATTTATAAAGACAAAAGAAGCTGATAGCGTTTCATATGATGATATAAATATTAAGACAGATACCGGAGATGTAACGCTTACAAATGTTAAGACAGCTAACCTTAATGTTAAGGTTGATACAGGTGATATTGAGCTTACCAATACTCTTGTTGATGACATTTTAAAGATCAATACCAGCACAGGTGATGTAAATGTTGAAAAGTCAGATGCAGAAGAGATAGAGATCAAAACCTCAACTGGTGATATTGAGGCAAGCTTTCTTACTGAGAAGGTGTTTGTAACATCTTCAAGCACCGGTGATATAAGGGTTCCTGAAAGCTATCAGGGCGGAAAATGTAAGCTCACTACATCTACAGGTGATATAACTGTTAAATATGTTAAATAATACAAATGACGTACGGAGCGCTTCGCTTCATGGGTTATTTAAGAATAGCTATACTAAGATAAATGCCATATCAATATAAGATTCACTAAGAAAGATCGGAGAAATGATTCTCCGGTCTTTTTTGTATAGTCTGTCGGGGGTGTTTTGTGATATAGTCATTTTATGAAGTATGAGGCTTAAGATTAAGGCAAGTGTCTAGGGGTTATTCTTTTGCAGAGAAGGAAGAAGTGTGATGTCTGGCACTTATGGCGAAATTAATAGCAAGCTTTTTTTAATGTTAAAGTGAATATAAAACTTGTGATAATAGTAAAGGATATGTATTTATGTTATATGAATTGAAAGATAGAATTATGACAACAGTGTTTTTTGACATTAATTATTTATTAAATGTGAATATTGATGATATTTTAGACATGAGAGATGATGAAATTTTTGACAATCAATGGATTCAG
>ONVE01000176.1 GCA_900321215.1 uncultured Eubacterium sp.
AGTAAGGGCGTTTTCATTATAATTGCTGTGCTCGCACTTCTTGTTATCGGACTTGGAGCTTATATAATAGGTGACAAGACCGGTAAGGACAGTAAGAAGGATAACGGCAGTTCGCAGGTTGCTTCAAATGAAACAACGGCAGAAAGTTCGCAGGATGATAAAACAGAAGCTGTTACAGCTGACGGTAAGACTACGGAGAAAAGCACGAGCAGTATAGTAGCTACTGAAACAACAGAGGAGAAGAAGGAAAGTAAGAGAAAGAATAATCCTCTTTTTGATTCAAAGTCAGAGATATATCTTAAGGTGGATGACGGAAACAGCTGGGGTTCAGAGGGATCATTTACACGTCAGTACGGCATAGATATCTGCAATAACAGCAAAGAGGCTGTTAAAAACTGGAAGATCACCTTCAGCGGCTTCGAAGGCGAGGTTAAGGTTGGTGACAACTGGTGTGGAAACTTCAAGCTGGACAACGGTACACTTAGTATCACACCGCTTGATTACAATAACGAGATACCTTCAGGACAGTCTACAAATATTGGCTTTATGATGATATTTGATTCAGAGAAGGCAAGCAAGACAGAACCGGATATAAAGCTTTTCGTAAATGGCGAAGAGGTAACAGGCGGTTCGTCTGACAAGAAGGATGACAAAACCACAGAGAAATCTGACGATAAGACTACAGAAAAAACTGACGAAAAGGAAGACAAGACAACTGAGAGCTCTGGCGGCTCTGACAAAAGTAATGCGTCAGCTGAGCTTTATGACAAGCACGGTGCTCTTAAGGTTGATAACGTAGATCTTGTAGATAAGGATGGCAAGAAGATACAGCTTAAGGGCGTAAGTACTCACGGTATCGCATGGTTCCCTGCATATGTAAATAAGGATGCATTTAAGACCTTAAGAGATGAGTGGGGCGTAAATCTTATCAGACTTGCTATGTATACAGATGAAGGAATGGGCTACTGTACAGACGGCAATAAGGATGATCTTAAGGCTCTTATCGATAAGGGCGTTAAGGCTGCGACAGAGCTTAATATGTATGTTATCATTGACTGGCACATCCTTCACGATCTGACACCGCTTCGCTATGAGGATGAGGCAAAGGATTTCTTTGCTGAGATTTCAGAGAAGTATAAGGATTACGGAAATGTAATTTATGAGATATGTAATGAGCCAAACGGCGGAACATCATGGTCAGATGTTAAAAAATACGCTGAGGATATCATTCCTATTATCAGAAATAATGCACCTGACGCTGTTATAATCGTCGGTACACCGAACTGGTCGCAGGAGGTTGATAAGGCAGCTTCTGATCAGCTTTCATTTGATAATATTATGTACGCTGTTCATTTTTATGCAGCTACTCATAAGGATGATATAAGAAATAAGGTTAAGACCGCAAGAAACGCTGGTGCTCCTGTATTTATCAGTGAGTTCAGTATCTGCGATGCATCAGGAAACGGCGGTATTGATTACAGCTCAGCCGAGGAGTGGATGAAGTATCTTGATGAAAATGATATGTCATACGCTATCTGGAGTCTCTGCAACAAGGATGAGACATCAGCGCTTATTTCATCGTCAAATGAAGCCACCAGCGGATGGAGTTATGATGACCTTTCGGATGCCGGAAAATGGTACAAAGACCATCTTTCTAAATAATCCTTAAGATAACTTTTAACATCGTTTATATTGACATTCTGTTAAAAAAGTATTACAAATAATTGTAGTATTTTTCAGTGAAATTTGAAGGAGCCGGATATGCGTGTTATAGCAGGTTCAAGAAGAAGCCTTCCGCTTAAGACAGTAGAAGGGCTTGATACAAGACCTACAACCGACAGGATAAAGGAAACACTTTTTAATATTCTTATGCCGGATATACCGGACTGTGTGTTCTGGGATCTTTTCTCAGGCAGCGGCGGTATCGGTATCGAAGCCTTATCAAGAGGCGCCAGAAGAGCGGTATTTGTCGAAAACAATATAAACGCATTCAAATGTATCACGGATAATATCAAGTTCACTAAGTTTACTGATGAATCTGAGATAATGAGGACGGATGCTTTATCATTTGTCAGATCTGCAAGAAAGATCGATGCAGACATTATCTTCATGGATCCGCCTTACGGCAAGGGACTTGAGAAGGAGATCCTCTATACGCTTTCAGAGAAAAAGTTTTCAAATGAAAACTGCCTGATAGTCGTTGAGGCTGCTCTTGATGAAGATTTTGATTATGTTGATGATCTCGGATTTACCATCTATAAGAATAAAGAATATAAATCAAATAAGCATGTATTTATGCAAAAAAGGATAGAAGAAGAATGATAACTGCAGTTTACCCGGGCAGCTTTGACCCGGTTACTCTGGGACACCTTGACATCATAAGGAGAGGTTCTGCTGTATTTGACAGACTTGTTATAGGTGTTCTTAATAATTCTCAGAAAAAATCGCCATTGTTTACTTTAGACGAACGTGTTATTATGTTGAAGGAGGTCACAGAGGACCTTCCAAATGTAAGCGTTGAAAGCTTCGAAGGACTTTTGGTTGATTTTGTAAGAGCAAAGAATTCAAACATAATCATCCGCGGACTTAGAGCAATGGCGGATTTTAATATCGAGCTCCAAATGGCTCAGACTAACAGAGCTGTTGCCGGGGATATAGATACCTTGTTTTTTTCGACGAGCACACAGTATTCACCAATTAGTTCCAGCATTGTGAAGGAATATGCAAGCTATGGAGTGTCAGTGAAGGATTTTGTTCCGGCAAACGTCCTTTCAAGAATAGAGGAAAAGTATAAGAAATAAGATTCAGGAGGGAATCGTAATGGAGAAAAAAGGCGTAGAAGAGATG
Source organism: uncultured Eubacterium sp. (assembly GCA_900321215.1). GTDB lineage: Bacteria > Bacillota > Clostridia > Lachnospirales > Lachnospiraceae > Eubacterium_Q. The sequence continues at coordinate 2,848 of ONVE01000176.1, forward strand.
ATAAATGAGATAAGCGTATTTATAGGAAACTGTAAATATCAGCCACTCTCATCAAACAAGATCGTTGTGCCTAAGGATGAAATAGAAAAGATGCTCAGTGAGCTTAAGCTTAAGCTTCCAAATGAGATTGAAAGATGCAAGAAGATCATGAGAAACAAGGAAGCTATCCTTGCTTCTGCAAGAACACGTTCAGACGCTATCATTTCTGAGTCAGTAAATGAGGCTAACAGACTTGTAGATACCAATCACATTACTGAGCTTGCAAATATCAGAGCAAATGAGATTCTTGAGCAGGCAAGAAAGGAAGCACAGCAGATAGTTGATGATGCTAATGCAGAAGCTGCAGAAGTCAGACTTTCAGCTATGGAGTATACAAAGAGCAGACTTTCAGACATGAAGAATTTCTTTGCACGTACTCTTGAGATTGATAAAGAGAATTATCATAACCTTATCGATAACCTTGAGAATGCTGTATACACACTTGATTCAAATATCAATGATATGGATGCAAGCATCAATCTTCTTAATGGTAATCCAATTCCTGCACCTGCAATGCAGCAGCAGAACATCGGTTACACAGGAGAGGATATCTCTGAGTTTGAAGAGGATGAGTATGGCTATAACTACAGCCAGCAGCAGCCTCAGAAGCCAAGCGTAGCACCACCTCCAATCGTTCAGTCAATTGTTGATGATGAGGATGAGGATTATGATGAGGATGAGGACTACGATGACGACGAGGATTATGATGACGATGATGAAGATTTCCTCGATGAATAGTATTTCCTGATATATTAAAATGTCTATAAAGAGACTGCATGGAACTATCTGTGCGGTCTCTTATTTGTTTGACATAATATTCTCAATATTATAAAATCTAAGGTGTGGAAGAAATGTAAAATGATATGTGAAAACTCATGTTTTCAAAGCTGCAATAAGAGGAAGAAATATGGAGAAAAGAAAGAACATATGCTTTATAACAGCGGTTCCGGAATCGATGCATGCTCATAGAGTGACATCGGGCGTACTCAGACAGTGTGAAAAGTATGGTTATAATGTTGCTGTTTTTTCATCAATGATTACACCTGATTTTTTCTATAAGGATTATGCTAAAGGTGAATTAAATATCTATAACCTTCCGAACTATTCTATGTTTGACGGAGTTATTATAGATATAATCAGCATGGTGCTTCAGGAAAAGACAGGGCTGGCTGATAGAATATATCATGATATTAAAGAAAAAGCAGATATTCCTGTCATAGGCATCGGAATGCCTATCAAAGACCTTCCGATGATCGAAAGCGATAATGACCTGATGATCAGAGAGCTCTGTCGCCATATAGTGAATGTTCATAAATGTAAGAAAATATGCCTTCTTACAGGCCAGAAGGGCAATTCAGAGGCAGAGATGCGACTTAATTCGATGCTTGATGAATTATCAAAGCTGGGTGTCAGTGTAAAGGATGAGCATATCGTTTATGGAAATTTCTGGTATACCAGCGGTAAGGAGCTTGCTGAGAAATTTATCTCAGGAAAGATTGAAATGCCGGAGGCTGTAATCGCTGCAAGTGATCATATGGCACTTGGACTTATGGAGGAGCTTCGCAGTAACGGTATAAGAATACCTGAGGATATCCGCGTTGTTGGCTTTGAAGCTACACAGGAGGCGCTTCTTAACGATATTCCTTTAACGTCCATAAAATCTAATTTTGAAAAAAGCGCTTCGGATGCGGTTGACCGTTTGAGAGCTATAATTGAACCGGGCAAAGAGATAATTCCTTTTGAGCCTGATCTTAAGGATATGCTTATTCTTGGAAGAAGCTGCGGCTGCACTCCTGATATTGATAAGACGATCGGAGCGTTAAAGGCGGCGATGTATTATCCTTCCAAAAATTATGCAACCGATCTTTACATAGAAAATATTGATATTGGACTTTTGATGGAAAGTTATATTCCTGAGAAGCTGACTGCTTCAAGAAATCCTGAGGAATGCATAAAGAAAATATATGAGACAACATATATACTGGCTCCTTTTGTGAATTATTATATGTGTCTCAGGGAAGACTGGCTTGATATAGATGCAAAAATAGAGCAGGGCTATCCTGACCGGATAAAGCTTGTTATTAAGACATCCAAGGATCATTTGAATGATCGTTTCTCAGATTCGGAAGCTTTGGTTTTTAATACCGAAGAACTTCTTCCCGGATTATTTAGTGATCAGAATGAACAGTATGTTTATTATTTTGCACCTATGCATTTTGAGGACAGGACTTTTGGTTATTCGGTTCTTCAGAGAAAAATATCTGAGAGAGAGAAGATATCGGTTGTATTCCGAAACTGGCTCAGATTTGCAAATAATGCTCTTGAAATGGCTCGTTCCAAGAATATGTTTGTAACGATGTCTTATCATGATAAAATGACCGGTCTTCTTAACCGACGAGGAATGTATGATAAATTTGAGGATTTAAGTAAATACAGAACTTCTGATGAAAAAGTTTTTGCGTTCGTTATAGATATGGATGGACTAAAGATCATAAATGATACCTACGGACATCAGGAAGGTGATATTGGCATAATAACAGTAAGTAAAGCTGTTTCCAAGATCGCAGATATAAATGATATCTGTGTCCGTGCAGGCGGAGATGAATTTACTGTGATTGGTATCGGAGATCTTGACACAGAAGGTCTTGAAAAGAAGAAGGCTTCTTTCTATCAGGAGCTTGAAAAGCTTACTAAAAATCTTGATAAACCTTATCAGATAACTGCGAGTATCGGCTATGCCGCAAGACCGTTTTCTCAGAATTTCCAGCTTGACAGTCTTATTCTTGAAGCTGATGAAGCAATGTACAGTGATAAGATGGCAAGGAAGAGGAATAATAAACAATAACAGAACATGAGTATATAATCAAATTAAAATCCGACCATATAGCATCTGTATAATTCTTGCAGATAAGCTTAGTGGTCGGATTTTTTACACAATAACAATATTGGATGAAAGCTCATTTGGAAGCCTGACTCCGGTATTTATAAAATACAGAAGATTATATATATCCGTGGCCTTCTTATCATATTCATAAAGCGTGGCGACGTATTGATCCTTAGGCTGATAATCAGCACGCTTATTGATTATATCGATACAGCTGTTATCACCTATAGCGCGGAGAAGCTTTGAGGAATCCTTCCTAAGCGCAAGGAGCGATGCATAAGGACAGTATATTCCTGAAGGGGTCTTTACAGCTCTTATATCAAGCAGTAAATGAATAAGAACGCGGCGTATTCTTGAAAGCGTAAGTTCCTTCGTTTTAAGAGCTTCATTTATCTCTTCATAAGAAAGCGGAAGAGTAAGCTTTCTGAGCTTATTTGAAAGCTCCTCGCTCATATCAAGTATTGATGGCTGCGGGATGTTTTTTGTGTGCTGAAAATTAATCAGCGAAAGATTAAGAAGGGCTGTGATATCATCCGCTCTTATAAACTTTTCATCCAGTGCCTCTGTTTGAGAAGGAAGATACCTGGAAGCTTCATCATGATTTCCGGAATATAGCATATTCCTTATCATTTTAGCTGATGCAAATTCTCCTGAAATAGAGTCAGAGTCGTGTGAAGCTGCATTTCTTTGTATCAAAACCGGCTTTATCGGCGAATCCAGCTTTAAAAGTGCAGTAAGATACTCGATAGCAAGGATATTGTTTGGAAGAGTTATAACTTCTTCAAAGTCAGATCCCAGTTCATCAAGGACAGCTAAAGCTCTTGCCTTAGGGAAGCTGCAGCCTTCTTTTAAATGATCATTAAGAGATGCTTTGAAGCTGCCTGATTCATTTGCGAGAAGCTTTGATACGGCTGTAAGCTTAGTTATATCATTTGTTTCCGCACCAAAAGCAAGATAGTCAGCCGCCTTAAGTGAATTGATCATTTCAACACCTGCGTAGGCAAAGTCCTGCGCACTGGCGGTACTGAATCTTACCGGAAGCTCAAAGATTATATCAAGTCCGTTTAAAACCGCTGATTTCGCTCTGGTTAGTTTGTTTTGCAAAGCAGGCTCGCCGCGCTGAACGAAATTGCCGCTCATTACAGCAAAAGAATACTCGGCACCGGATAATCTCTTCGCCTCAGAGAGATGGTAAAGATGGCCGTTGTGAAATGGATTATATTCAGCTATTATTGCGACTGCGCTGCTCATTTTTCTTCCTTCCAGATGATAATTTCTTTTCGAATTGTATCATAATAATGTAAGAATTATCAAGAATACGATATATAAAACAACCCGTACGATGTATAGTAATCTATGTTTTTAGATGTCGTTTCAATATAATATTCAGCTATAACCGGTAATTGAACTTATATATTACTAAATAATAATAGTATTTCGAGTGCGTTTTTTAATTTTTTTAAATAAAAATACATCATTTTTTGAAAAAAATTAAATAAAATACTTTTCTTTTGAAAAAGTCATGCTATAATGATTGAAGTTTATTATGATTTTTGTTAAGGAGAATGATATGAAAAAGTATTCAGAAATGACAAAAGATGAACTTAAGTCTGAGCTTGAGACCCTCAAGAAGGAATATCAGAAATATCAGGAGATGGATCTTAAGCTTGATATGAGCCGTGGAAAGCCATGCCGTGAGCAGCTTGATCTTTCAATGGGTATGATGGATACTCTTAATTCACAGGCTGATCTTACCTGTGAAGATGGAACAGACTGTAGAAACTATGGTGTTCTTACAGGTATTCATGAGGCTAAGGTGCTTATCGGAGATATGATGGAGAACAATCCGGAAAACATCATCATTTACGGAAATTCTTCACTCAATGTTATGTACGATACAGTTTCAAGAGCCATGACACATGGTATTCTCGGAAACACACCTTGGTGCAAGCTTGATAAGGTTAAGTTCCTTTGCCCTGTTCCGGGATATGACAGACATTTTGCTATTACTGAATATTTTGGTATAGAAATGATACCTGTTCCAATGAGTCCTGAAGGACCTGACATGGATATGGTAGAAAAGCTTGTTGCAGAAGATGATGCTATCAAGGGTATCTGGTGCGTTCCTAAGTACTCAAATCCACAGGGCTATTCATATTCTGACGAGACAGTAAGAAGATTCGCACGTCTTAAGCCGGCTGCAAAGGATTTCAGAATTTTCTGGGACAATGCATATGGTATCCATCATCTTTATGATGATGACCAGGATTATCTTATCGAGATCCTTGCTGAGTGTAAGCGTGCAGGAAATCCTGATCTCGTATATAAATTTGCTTCAACATCAAAGATCACATTCCCAGGCAGTGGTATAGCTGCACTTGCTTCTTCACCTAACAACCTTGAGGATATAATGAAGCAGATGACCAACCAGACTATCGGTCATGATAAGGTTAACCAGTTAAGACATGTGAGATTCTTCAAGGATATCCATGGCATGGTTGAGCATATGAGAAAGCATGCAGACATCATTCGTCCAAAGTTTGAAGCTGTACTTGATGCATTTGACAGAAATCTCGGCGGACTTGGCGTTGGTGAATGGACAAAGCCAAAGGGAGGATATTTAATCAGCTTTGATGCTCTTCCTGGATGTGCTAAAGCTATCGTTAAGCTTGCTAAGAAGGCAGGAGTAACAATGACCGGTGCCGGCGCTACATGGCCATACGGCAAGGATCCTGAAGATAAGAACATCCGTGTTGCACCAACACTTCCAACACTTGATGATCTTAAGACAGCAGCTGA
>ONVE01000019.1 GCA_900321215.1 uncultured Eubacterium sp.
ATAAGACAGATATTGCTATCAGAAAAAATTACTTCGAAGATACGATCGTTATACTTGGGGATTTTGATATTGCAGGGCATAATATGAATTATGTACTTAGAATGTCGTGCTATGGATCTAGAATGAACGGACGAAATGTCAGAGTATATTTTGCTTTGCTTGATGACACCAAGAGGGAATATTCGGAGGTAAGCTATGATTACGATTCCGATACAGTTATCATTGATGATAACCGACTTCTTGTCAGAACGGATAAATTTGAATTAAGGGATTCGGATGAAGGCTTAAAGGTATTCATCAATTATGAGACTATAATATTTGATTTTGTCATTAAGAGAAGTAATGATAAGATAGATATCAAGAAGTTTGGAAAATCAAATGAAGGCGGTAAGGTTGAAACCTATACCTATCCTGAATGCTATGCCGCAGGTCATGCAACAGTGCTTGATAATTATATGGATATAGCAGGAAATGCATTTTATATAAGACATTCGCAGAGCTTTGAGAACAGCCTTGCAAAGCGTCTTTTTGGCAAGAAGAGTTCTATAGAAGAAAAATCCAACTTTATGTTCGGCTTCTTCAAAATGTCAGATGACAGAAAGCTTATGCTTGGATCATTTAATTCTGAAAAGGAATCTACAGATCAGCTGGGAGTGCTTAGATACGGTGATCTTCAGGAGAGAGATATCGAGCCTCTCAAGAAGACTATGATGGAATATATAAATGCTGAGGATAAGGAAACAAGGATATTAACACTTAATATCAATTCATTTACCAATAAATTTGCGATCAAATGCAAGACAAGAATGAATTGCTGTGAGAATCTTTCACCGGAGGATCCAAACTTCAGGATGTTTGATAAATTCGTCCGCTGTGCAGGAAACTACGAGGGAGATAAGGTAACAGGATATGGATATCTTGTAATGTTCTAAGAAGTTATCTAAGGCGGAAGAGAGTCTTTACCTTCCGATTATGAGAAATACAAATAAAGATTAAAAAACATCAAAAAAACATCGCGTATGGGCTTTCCCATACGCGATGTTTTTTGTAAATATCTATATTACTTAGAAGCCTTTGCAGCTTTAGCTTCAGCAGCCTTGCCGCTTGGTCTTACAAGGATAAGACATACGATAAGTGCTACTACATAAAGAGCACCTGTTGCATAAAGCACGTTCTGATATCCTGTAGGATTTATAAGTTCGATAACACCATCATGTTCAAATGGCTCAAACTCACCTGTATGCTCAACGATGTATGATGCAAGCTGGTTTCCTGTAAGTCCTGCAAAGCCCCATGCTGAAAGTGTGATACCATGGATGGCACTGATAGAACCCATTCCGTAATGGTCTGAAAGGAGTGTAGGTACATTTGAGAAACCACCGCCGTATCCTGCATTTACCATGAAGATAAGTGCAAGTACAAGGAAGATGAGAAGGGTATTTCCTTCACCCTTAACAATACCGCTTGTGATCATTACAAGGCCTGTAAATGCGATTGAAATGATGAATATAAGCTTGTAGATTGTATTTCTGTCCTTAAGTGAATCTGCCCATGCAGAGAAACCAAGACGTCCGCCTGCATTGAAGATAGCAGATACTGATGAGATAATTCCTGCAGAACCTACAAGTCCGATACATTTAACGATTGCCTTCTCCTGAGAGATAAGAGCAAGACCACATGTGATGTTGATGTAGAACATAAGCCAGATACCAACATAGTTTCCGAGTGGCTTTGTCTTAAGTGTTTCCATGATAGATGGCTTCTTCTCACCTGCAGCAGGTTCATGCCAGCCTTCAGGCTTCTTAAGAAGAAGGTGACCTACGAACATCATTACAAAATATACGCCGCCAAGGATCCAGAACATCTTGTAAACGCCTGAACCTACATTTCCTGTAGCTTCTGTACCATCATTCCAAGCCTTAAGGAGCTTTGTCATGATAGGGCTTGCGATAGCCTTAGCTGCACCGAAACCTGCAACTGCAAGACCGGTAGCAAGACCTTTACGATCCTTGAACCAGAGCATAAGAGTCTTAACCGGTGAAAGATAACCTGTACCAAGACCAACGCCCATTATAAATCCGTAACATACATAAATGCCGACCAGGGCAAGCTTGCTTCCCTGATGCTCTCCACCGTACATGATGAAGAATCCGGTACCTACCATACCGAGGGTAAAACATATTGTTGCGATAAGTGATGATTTGTGAATATCTTTTTCGACTACATTTCCAAGGAATGCTGCTGACATACCAAGGAAGAAGATAGCGAAGCTGAATGCCCACTCAACTGATTTTTTCTCGAAGCCAATGTAGTTGGAAATTTCCTGACTGAACACTGACCAGCAGTATACGGTACCGATACTGCAGTGA
>ONVE01000013.1 GCA_900321215.1 uncultured Eubacterium sp.
GATGCTGTAACTGTCGGAGCATCGGCAGGGATAACTTCATTTCCCTTAAGAGCCATAATGGCTCCTCTTAAGATCTCAATAAGTCCCTGTCCGCCGGAATCTACAACTCCTGCTTCCTTAAGAACCGGAAGAAGGTTCGGAGTATTATCGAGCACCTCTTCACCGTATGCAAGTACAGCCTCTGCGAATGGCATAAGCTCCATATCTTTATCTGCGCACTCTGCCGCCTTATCGGCGATGCCTCTTGCAACAGTAAGTATAGTACCTTCCTTCGGCTTCATAACAGCCTTATATGCTGTGTCGACAGCTCTTGAAAATGCGCTTGCAAGATCAAGCACATATAAAACCTCTTTGTCGCTGATATCCTTGCAGAAGCCCCTGAAAAGCTGTGAAAGGATAACGCCTGAATTGCCTCTTGCGCCTCTGAGAGAGCCGCCCGAGATAGCCTTGGCAAGACTAGCCATAGTAGGCTTGTCAAGATTTGAAACCTCGCCTGCAGCGGTCATTATCGTAAGAGTCATATTTGTTCCCGTGTCACCGTCAGGTACCGGGAAAACATTTAGTTCATTAATATATTCCTTGTTATTGCTAATGTTATTGGCTCCGGATAAGAAAATTTTCTTAAGTAAAGCCGCATCAATAGTATTAGTCACCTGAAAGCTCCTCCTTAGTCGATAACACGAACGCCTTCGACATAAACATTAATATTCTTTACCTTGAGACCGGTAAATTCTTCAACACGGTATCTTACAGTTTTGATAAGATTTGATACTACAGTCTTGATACCTACACCATAAGCTACAATGACATGAAAATCGATAAGCAGTTCATTATTGTCATCAATCTTTACATTTATTCCTTTGGTATTACTGTCCCCCTTAAGAAGTTTAGCCAGTCCGTCACGAACGCTGATAGTAGCCATTCCTACTATTCCGAAGCAGTCAAGTGCCGCCATAGCTGCGGATTTGGCAACGACCTCATTATCAATGATGATAGTACCATTGTCATTGGAAATTACACCATTCATACCATCTACCTCCTGTAAAATAGAATACCAAACTTCAATTCATACATATCTTACAGTATATCAATTACTTCACAAGTTAGCAAGTGAAAGGGACAAGATAAAAAACGCAAAAAAAAGACGACGCCTTAAGGTATCGTCTTTTTAAAAATATCTGTCAGACAGAAAGATCAACTATGCTCTCTCAACCTTTCCAGAACGAAGGCAGGATGTACAAACATAAACTGTCTTGTGTGAACCGTCAACTACAGCCTTTACACGCTTAATGTTTGAGTTCCAGATCCTGTTTGATCTTCTATGAGAATGACTCACGTTGTTACCAAAATGAGTACCTTTGTCACAAATAAAACACTTAGCCATCTATAAACACCTCCTTAACCGGTAATTTAGTCACTTTTGACCCACAACGAACATATAGTATCAGAAAGTCAAAGCTATTGCAAGGACTTTTTTTACATTTTCAAGATTTTTTTCTTAAAATTAGATATCCTTGTCAGAAAGGTTATCAATTGCCTCATCTACAGCCTTCTCTTCATCAGACTTTCCGCGTCCGCTGAGGAACTTCTGAACCTTCTCTACTACGCCAGGGATCATATCCATAACGTTCTGAAGCTTGTTTGTCTCACCTACAGGAAGGATTCTTACGAAATCGCCCTGCACAACTATAACTGCTGAAGGAGACATTTTACCGCCCATTCCGCCTGCTGCTGAATTACCGCCTCTTGCAGGTGCTGTAGCTCCGGCTCCAACTCCAAAGTTTACATCCATAAGCGGAATGATTGTTGTATCGCCGATAACCTGCGGCTCTCCCATTACTGTCTTTGATGTAAGGAATGCGCTCATTCCGTTAAAAAGTGAATTTACTGTATTATTAAAATCATTTTTATTATCTGCCATTCTTAGATCCTCCTAATCTTATATCTTCTTAGCCAGATTCATCGTCTTCTTAAAATCTTTGCTGAAATATAACAGCGCTGCCGGTATAGCCATGCTTCCAAGATGAATCCTGCCCTTGCACCATACATCCGCCTCTATCTTCTTCTCGTAAAAGTCCGGTGTTAGATGCAGCCATTTATAATAAAATGGATAAAACCTGCAAAGCTTTCCGATGAGCTCTCCGGTCTTGTCCGGTGATTTAAGTCCAAGGAGAAGCCTTACGTCTCCCTTTCTCGGAAGAATGTTCTTAAATACCCTCTTCAAAACCTTCTTGCCTCTTCTGATGGTATTCCTGGTGTATGGTCTGTCCAGAAATTCAAGAACATGGTTCTTCTTAACCGATAACTTGTTAGCCGTATCAGATGCTTTATCTGTCAGATCATATACCTTATCGGTAAGGTCGTAGATCCTGTCTGAAAATGTTTTCTTCTCAGAATCCTCCGTACCTTCACCATCAGCCTTTTCACCGTCAGCCTTTTTGTCCTTTTTATCCTTCTTCTTGTCTTTCTTTTTCTTCTTTTTAGACTTTTTATCTTCTCCGTCTCCGAACACATCCTCATATTCAGAAAGCTCTGCTTCATTTATATTCGGATCTGCAGCGTTTTCTCCGGCTTCTCTGGATGTGACTGCCGGAACATTTTCTCCCGGCGGTGCAGCCGTACCGGTGTTCTCTGTGACGGACGTCTCAGGAAGGCTGTCATTTTTATTCTGTTTTTTCTTCTTTTTACTCTTTTTGTCCCCGTGACCGGTTTCATCGCCCATCAGCTTTATCTTCTTTATGGGGATGCCGAATACTTTTATCTTCGCCGCGGCGTGTATACCGTCCTCCGCCTTGTCACCCGAGGCGACAACACTTGCGAAAAGCCACCGGACCTTAAGCTCACCGCCGATCTCTTCTCCGTAAGCCCCCTTCAGTTTATATCTTATAGGTGCAAACAGAACAAGCAGTACTATCAGCAGTATCAGTCCGATGATACATAAAAGCACTATTCCGAGGATTTTGAGTATTGTAAGAAATACCGCCATAAAAACCCTCTATATTTTCTTTTAATTCTTCTTAGCCTTTTTAGCTCTCTTCTTCGGAAGAACTATGAGGTCAAAATTATCATTTATATATTTCTTAATATCAAGTCCGCCTGTAACTCTTAAAGAGTCTTCGGTTATCTTCCTGAGGAGTTCATTTGCTGAGCCTTTGGATTTAGTTATGCCGACTACAACGATCTCATCATCCCTCTCCAGGAAATACGGCTGAAGGAAGACATTATAATTGTAGACCTCAAGCAGTGCCCCGTCTTCAAGCGGCAGAGTTATAAGGAAAAGTCCGAATTCAGGCTTGTACTTATAGACTGATCTTATAAGCTTATTCAGTTTTCTGCCTCTTTCAACGTCTGAATAGACACTGTTAATCATCTGCATTTTAGTCACCCAGCATCATTTCGTTAATTATCTCAACCGAAGCAAGAAGCTCTGTCTCGTCAGAGCATCTGTCAAGTGCGTACAGGAAATATTCCTTGATCTCTTCTTTGTTATTGAAAAATACAGGTATTACCGACAGAACCTTCGCCATAACGCCACGTCTCAACGATACGCCAAGCTTTTCGAAAAGCCCTCTGAAGCCCTCCTCAAGATCCTTATATACCTTCTCAATATATTCATCATCTGCAGCGTCATTTACGACTCTGATCTCTTTGTCAAGGTCGATGAAAAGGCTTGTTGAGGTAAGCTTGTCGGCCTTGATAAGTCCGCTGTAGACATCTGTCATTCCGGCTTCCTCTATAGCCTCCGAATATTCTGTATATATATCAAAAAGACTGCTGCTTACATTTGCAAGAGTCTCGTATGCATCCTCCTGAGCACCCTCAAGAGATATGAAGAAGTCCTCAGTCTTATCTGTCAGTGAATAAATGCTGTCTGCAGCAACACATTCCTTAAGGATACTTATAGCTGAAGCATAGCTGTCATCCATCTTATCTGCGATCTTGTTCTTTGACGTAAGAAGGATAACAAGAGTATCATTTATTATCTGCTCAAGCATCAGATAATCTGTAACATTTGAGCTGATGATCTCTGTAGCCTTTTCAAGGATTGCAGAATACTTAAGGTGTTCTGACTTCTCAAGCTTCTTAAGATCCGCCTCAGACAGAGTCTTATACATATCATATAATGCAGGGAAACTCTTCTCAAAGCCCTCCGGCTTCTCGATAAGAGATGCAGTTCTGACCATCTCTGCAAAATCATTTACGGCTTCCTTCTCTCCACCCTTATAGATCATAAGTGTATTTCTTATTATATCAAAAAATCTTTCCTTGGTCATTCTGACAGGAAGTTCTGCGATAAAGCTCTGGATCTTGCTGTTGACAACAAGCTTATCGTTATCCTGGAATACGTAGTTGAACATATTCTCAGCAACGGCTTCTTTATTTACATCATGAACAGATATCTCAGGATTCTTTCTGAGAAGTACATATTCAAATAGAGACATTGCATCGGTATAAGAGGTAAGAACCTTCATTTTTTCGGTAACCTCCTGCCTTCTTGCAAGCACCTTCTCTATATCCTCTTCAAAGGATTCACCCTCAAAAACTGCATTCTCTATAGCAGCTTTTACGGTATTCGCAATATCCTCAGTCTCTTTCTTTCTGTCATCATCGCACTCATCAAGCATTTCAAGCATGGTAAAGTAGTTCATTGAAAGTCTGATCACAGCATACTTTGTAAATGCAGTTGATGTGAGAAATGCATATTTTTTAACATTTTCCTTAAGGTCTCTTCCTGCCTTAAGTTCCTTTATAAGATTTCTGGCTTCATTTTTCATGTTGTTTTACCTGTTGTCCTTTTATTTTCTATGCTCGTGTGTAAATATATGGTCCATGCAGTATTCAAAACCGCCGATACACTTTGAGCAGTATCTGAATTCAAGATTTTCATCATCCTTTTCGGTCCTGCCGCAGACTGCGCACTTATGATGCACATCATTGGCTGTGATCGGTCTGAGGTTCGATACATTGCTTCTTCCATCAACTCTTCTTAAATTTCCGGTGCCCTCACTCTGAGAAGAATTACCTTTTCCATGGTAAACGCCTGAGATATTCGCATTCTTTACTCTTCTCTGGAAGTCTCTCTGACGCATCTTCTGCTTAATATCAAAGCTTCCGGCCTTCTTTCTGTTGATGAAGAAGAATATGAAGAAGTTTGCAACGCTTGATACTATGATAACACGCGCAAATACATTATCTGACTTTATAAATTCATAAACAAGATAAGCAAGATCAAAATATCCAAGCCATTTTACCTTGATCGGAAGCATAAAATATAACATTACAACCTGCTCGCTGTAGATTACGGCAAAAGCAAGGAACATACTCATGGTCGTATAATATGTGATAGATATTCCATACACCGAACTGCTGATAACATTCATATAATATGTCGAGAAGTCGCCTACATTCCATTTTAAAGTAATAAATGAAGTAAGAAGAACGGCTATATCAATCAACAGGAAGCCGCCGAACATAAAGATATTAAACATAACGGTTCCCCAGGCTGCTTCAAGCCTCTTGGCGACGAAATAGTAAAAGAAAAGTGATATCGGTATGAAGATTATCTCGAGTGCGGAATCCGGCATGAATGGCATGCTGAAGATCCATGTTATAAGCCTCCAGTATTCATTCTTCTCAACTATCATATACGGATTCAGCACGAGCTTCATATAAACATCAGGTACCGCAAAATATAAAAAATACCCGATAATAAAACATCCGATGACAAGTCCCGGAAGCATTTTTATCGAATATTTATAAAGTCTGTTTTCAAGATTTCCCTTTTTCACAGGTCTGCCTCTCTTCGTTCATAAAAAATTTTCATACGGATATATTTTACTTTAAATCTCATGTAAAGTAAACCTTTTGTATCAAAAAAAATAAATATTTGAAATTGCTACAACCATACATTATAATAAGAATGTTATGTTTTTAACTAAATCTAATAGGAGTTGCGGACAACCGCTGGTAAAATGAAACATTTAGGAATAGATATAGGTTCAACCACAGTTAAAATTGCGATTATTGATGAGGATCATAAGATCCTGTATTCAGAATACAAAAGACATTTTGCACGTATCAAGGAAACTCTTAAGGAGCTTCTTCAGAATGCGATAAATGCGATCGGTGATACGGAGGTTGCTCCTGACATTACAGGTTCAGGCGGACTTGCCCTTGCAAAGGTTATAAATGTACCTTTCGAGCAGGAGGTTGTTTGCGTATCCTCTGCTCTTTCTGACTATGCACCTGAGACCGACGTTGCGATAGAGCTCGGCGGCGAGGATGCAAAGATCATTTATTTCAGTGAAAGCGGAATTGAACAGCGAATGAACAGTGTCTGTGCCGGCGGTACAGGCTCATTTATCGACCAGATGGCTTCTCTTCTTATGACAGACGCCGCTGGTTTAAATGAGTACGCCAAGAGCTACGACACCATCCATCCAATCGCTGCAAGATGCGGCGTATTTGCAAAGACCGATATACAGCCGCTTATAAATGAAGGCGCTACAAAGCCTAACCTTTCCGTATCCATACTTCAGGCAGTTGTAAACCAGACCATCTCAGGTCTTGCCTGCGGAAAGCCTATCAGAGGACATGTTGCCTTTCTTGGTGGTCCTCTTCATTTCCTTGATCAGCTTAAGGAATGCTTTATCAGAACTCTGGGTCTTGATGATGAGCATATCATTGCTCCGCCTCATTCGCACCTTTTTGCGGCAGTCGGAGCTGCTATCCATGCAGATGATAATATCACTATCTCGCTTTCTGAGCTTTCAGGAAAGCTGAACGATGACCTTAAGATAGCTGTTGAATCAGCCAGGATCGAGCCTCTCTTCAAGGATAAAGAGAGCTACGAGGAATTCGTCGAGAGACAGAAAGATTTCCACGTAAAGCGCGGCGATCTTGCGACCTATAAGGGTAAGGTTTTCCTCGGAATCGATGCAGGTTCAACAACCACAAAGCTTGCTCTCGTCGGAGAACACGGGGAGCTGCTTCACGACTTCTACAGCAACAATAACGGAAGCCCTGTAAAAACTACCATCAGGGCTCTGTCAGAAATATATGAAATGCTTCCTGAGGGGGTTACCATCGCCGGCTCATGTTCAACCGGTTACGGTGAAGCCCTGCTTAAATCTGCATTTAATCTTGATTACGGCGAGGTTGAGACTATCGCTCACTATACTGCTGCCGCCTTCTTTAATCCGGAGGTTGATACCATCCTTGATATCGGCGGTCAGGACATGAAATGCATCAAGATCAGAAATGGTGTCGTTGACAACGTACTTCTGAATGAATCCTGCTCTTCGGGCTGCGGTTCATTTATCGAAACATTTGCTAAATCCCTCGACTATGAGGTTAAGGATTTTGCTAAGATTGCACTCTTCGCCGAGGCTCCTATCGACCTTGGTTCAAGATGTACGGTATTCATGAATTCAAAGGTTAAGCAGGCCCAGAAGGAAGGAGCTTCCGTTGAAGATATCTCCGCAGGACTTGCATATTCTGTTATCAAAAATGCTCTTCTCAAGGTTATCAAGCTTACCGATCCAAAGCAGCTCGGCAACCAGATAGTCGTTCAGGGCGGTACATTTTATAATGATGCCGTTCTCCGTGCTTTCGAGCTTGTATCCGGAAGAACTGCAGCAAGACCTGATATTGCAGGTATCATGGGTGCTTTCGGCGCTGCACTTATCGCAAGAGATAATTATACAGAAGGCTTTACATCAACAACTCTTCCATACGAAGAGGTTAAGGCACTTACCTATGAGACTCAGATGACTCATTGTAAGGGCTGTACCAACAACTGCCTTCTTACTATCAATAAATTTACCGGCGGAAGACGCTTTATCACCGGTAACCGCTGTGAGAAAGGTCTCGGTCTTAAGAAGAATGCCGAGAATATGCCAAACCTTTATGAATATAAATATCAAAGGATATTTAACTACGAGCCTCTTCCTAAGGAAAATGCAAGAAGAGGCGAGATTGGCGTGCCTCGAGTACTAAATATGTACGAGAATTATCCTTTCTGGTTCACCTTCCTTACAGAGCTTAAGTATAGAGTAATACTCTCACCGAAATCATCGAAGAATATCTATCAGATGGGTATTGAATCTATCCCTAGTGATACTGAATGCTATCCGGCAAAAATGAGCCACGGTCACGTAATGTGGCTTATCAAGCAGGGCGTACGCCAGATATTCTATCCATGCGTTCCTTATGAAATGAATGAGACACCGAAGGCAAACAACCACTATAACTGTCCTATCGTTACTTCTTATTCTGAGAACATCAAGAACAACATGGAGGAGATCGATACACATAAGATAACTTACATCAGACCTTTCCTTGCTCTCGATAATCCAAAGGCTCTTAAGGCTCGTATGTACAGAGAGTTTTCTAAGCATACAGATGTAACAAAGGAAGAGATCAGCCGTGCCATCGACAAGGCTTACGAAGAGGCTGAGAAGGTTAAATCAGATGTAAGGAAGAAGGGCGAGGAAACCCTTGAATTCCTTAAGAAGAACAACAAGATCGGTATCGTTCTTGCAGGCCGTCCTTACCACGTTGACCCTGAGATCAATCACGGTATCCCTGAGCTTATCAATTCCTATGGAGTTGCCGTACTTTCAGAGGATTCTATCGCTCATCTCGGAGAAGTTGAACGTCCGCTCATTGTTTCAGATCAGTGGATGTATCATTCAAGACTTTATAAGGCAGCCAGCCTTGTTAAGAAATGCGACAACCTTGAGCTGATCCAGCTTTTCTCATTTGGCTGCGGTCTTGATGCGGTAACAACCGACTGCGTAAATGATATCTTATCAAAATCAAATAAAATATATACGGTACTTAAGATTGACGAGGTAAGCAATCTCGGTGCAGCAAGGATAAGAATACGTTCGCTTCTTTCAGCTGTTAAGGCAAGACAGAAGCTTCATCTGACCTCCTCTCCTGCATCCTCAAGAATGAACCGTGTTGAATTCACCAAGGAAATGATGGACACCTACACAGTGCTTGCACCTCAGATGTCGCCTATTCATTTCTCTATGCTTTCAGCCGGTCTTTCAAAAATGAATATCAAGGTTGAAGTGCTTCCGGACGCTGAGAAGGAAACCATCAACACCGGTCTTAAGTTCGTTAACAACGACGCCTGCTATCCTTCTATCATCGTAGTCGGACAGATCATGCAGGCTATCGAATCAGGAAAATATGATACAGACAGACTTGCAGTTGCCATCACCCAGACCGGAGGCGGCTGCCGTGCTACCAACTATATCGGCTTTATAAGAAGAGCCCTTGAGAAGGCAGGCTACGGACATATCCCTGTTATCAGTGTCAGCGCACAGGGACTTGAGAAGAACTCAGGCTTCAAGGTTAATCTTGAAGGTATCAAATGTTCTATGCATGCTATCCTCTACGGTGATCTCTTCATGCGTGTTCTTTACAGAACCCGTCCATACGAGAAGGTTAAGGGCTCAGCCAATAAGCTTCATAGAAAATGGGAAAAGATCTGTATCAGAGATATTGAAAGAGGTTCTAAGAACTTCAAGAAGATCGTCAGAGACATAATAAAAGAATTTGATGAGCTTCCATTAGATGAAACCATAAGAAAACCAAGAGTCGGAATCGTAGGCGAGATCCTTGTTAAGTTCCTTCCTTCAGCCAACAATCACCTTGTTGATCTTCTCGAGCAGGAAGGTGCCGAAGCTGTTATGCCGGATCTTCTGGATTTCATACTCTACAGCTTCTACAACTCAAATTATAAGCACGAGTTCCTCGGCAAGTCGTACAAATCAATGCTTATCTCAAATGCAGGTATCAAGCTTCTTGAAAGCTTCAGAAAGCCTATGAGGGATGCCCTTGAAAAGAGTAAGCGATTTGAACCGCCAAAGCCGATAAATGTTATCGCAGATTATGCCCGTCCAGTAGTTTCAATCGGAAATGAAACCGGCGAGGGCTGGTTCCTTACAGGAGAAATGATCGAGCTTATCAAGAGCGGTGCTCCAAACATCGTATGTGCGCAGCCATTTGCATGTCTTCCAAACCACATCATCGGTAAGGGAGTTATCAAGAAGCTTCGTGCTCAGTATCCTGAATCAAATATCGTTGCTATCGACTTTGATCCGGATGCATCGGAGGTTAACCAGATCAACAGAATCAAGCTGATGCTGGCTTCTGCAAAGAAGAATATGGAGAAAAACACTAAATAAAAACGAGAAAAAATATGCATGTACGACTGTATTTTTCTGCAGTCTTACATGCATATTTTATTATCTTCTATAATAATTTTTCCTACATTGGAGCAGATAGAATATGAACCCTGCGATGGTGCCGCCTACAAAGCCTCCGATGTGGGCATCAACTCCGATTCCGGTTTCTGTAAAGCTCGGCACAAACATAAGCACCATACCTACAAGCACTCTCGGAAGAGGAAACTCATATCTCATATCTCTTGATATTGCAAAGATAAGAAGTATTCCGAAGAGTCCGAATATACATCCCGATGCTCCTGCACTAACTGCATATTCATGAATTGCTGCTTCGTGGATTATCACCGCTATAGTTCCGCAGATACCCGATGCAAGATAAATGATGATAAACTTAACCTTTCCGAAGTATCTTTCCACGTAAGGACCTACTGCGAACAGAGCTAACATATTTGAACCGATATGTTCAAATCCGAAATGAACAAACCAGCAGGTGAAAAATCTGTACCATTCTCCCTGTGTAATGTTCTCATGATAATATGCTCCGAACTTTAAGGCAGTATATATGTTTTCACTGTCTCCTACTATAGTTTCGATCGCAAATACCAGAATATTCAGTATTATTATCACTGCTGTTACATGAGGAAAACTCCTGTCATGTATTATATCTTTAATCTTATTCATATAATCCTACAGATACTGTATCATTCCCGGCCCGAGCTTTTCCGTCGGTCTTGCGGTAAAACCATTTTTTATATAGAAGGACTCACGTCCCTTAGCGCACATAAGTCCAAACATGATCTCCTGATCAGGCGAATCCTTCAGGCTCATTACGAAGTAACGAAGCTTTTCGATCATCATGGTACCGATGCCTCTGCCATGACATTCAGGCGTCACGATAAGATCCTGGATATAACAGATAACCGCACCGTCACCGACTATCCTTCCCATTCCGACAAGCATTCCGTTATCGTATGCCGCAACCATATAGAGAGCGTTATCAATCGATTTTTTTGCCTGCTCCCTGGTAAGCTTCTTCCAGCCGACCTTTGCACGAAGTCCGAGATATTCATCTACAGTTAATTTTTTTTCTTCAATAACTATCATTACTGTCACCAATAAAACACTACTGATATTTTATAATAATATTGCTGCAGATCTAAACCTGCCGAATCTACAGCCTTACAGGAATATCTTTACTTCTGAGGTATTCCTTTACTTCTTTAATCTCAAGCTCTTTAAAATGGAAAAGTGAAGCTGCAAGTGCCGCATCTGCCTTTCCATAGGTAAGCGTATCATAGAAATCTTCAAGCTTTCCTGCGCCGCCTGAAGCTATGACAGGTATTCCTACATTTTCAGCTACAAGTCTTGTAAGCTCGTTATCATATCCGTCCTTGGTTCCGTCAGCATCCATACTTGTAAGAAGTATTTCGCCGGCACCGAGGGCTTCACATTTTTTAGCCCACTCGATAGCATCTATGCCCATATCTACACGTCCGCCATTTTTATAAATGGTCCAGCCGTCAGAAACCTGCCACTCGTCATTTATCTTAATGCTTTCAGAATAGCTGAGGCTTGGATCTGCAGCCTTACCTACTCTTCGTCTTCTTGCATCGATAGCGACAACCACGCACTGGCTTCCAAACTTATCAGCCGCTCTGCTGATAAGAGTCGGATCATCAATAGCCGCAGAATTTACGGATATCTTGTCCGCACCTTCACGAAGTATGGCTCTGAAATCATCTATGGTCCTTATGCCGCCGCCAACAGTAAATGGTATAAATACTGTCTCTGCAACACGTCTTACCATATCTGTTACTATATTTCTTCTGTCTGATGATGCCGTGATATCAAGGAATACAAGCTCATCCGCACCGGCCTTATCATATGCGATTCCGCATTCAACCGGATCTCCTGCATCTCTAAGGTCTACGAAATTAACGCCCTTAACAACTCTTCCATCTTTAACATCAAGGCATGGTATGATTCTCTTGGTTAACATAATCCACCTTTAATCTTTCAATATTATAAATTAATAAAATTCTTCAGAATCTTAAGTCCAACCTCGCCGCTCTTCTCCGGATGGAACTGACAGGCGAAAAGATTTCCTCTCTCAACTGCAGCATGGATTTCTGTTCCGTAATATGTCTTTGCGGCTACATCTGATTCATTTTCACATTTCAGATAAAATGAATGAACAAAGTATACGTACGAGCCGTCATTTATTCCCTTAAAAAGTCTTGACTCAGGATTAACAGTTATACTGTTCCAACCAATCTGCGGTATCTTGAGTCCTTCTCCGTCAGGGATCTTTACTATAGCTCCCGGAATAAGATCAAGCCCTTTAATGCCTACGCTTTCTTCACTTTCTTTAAAGAGAAGCTGAAGTCCGAGACAGATTCCCAGAAAAGGCTTTCCGGTTTCTACATAAGCCTTTATAACTCTCTCAAGATCATATTTACGGATATTCTCCATAGCGTCACCGAAAGCACCTACTCCCGGAAGAATAACTCTGTCGGCATTCATTATGACATTTTCATCCCTTGTCATCACAGCTTCCTCTCCAAGAAACTGTATTGCTTTCTCAACGCTCTTTATATTTCCTGCATCATAATCAATGATGGCTACCATAATCTCTACCTCTTTCATAACTAATAGCTGTATTAACAGCTATGCCGGGATTTAAAAAAACATTAATGATAATAACATAGTTTATTACAAAAAACAATAAACATCTGGTATATTAACATCAGTTACTTATTGTCAGTGTATCTGCACGGTCGGCATTTCTGCCTGATTTATAATATTTAATAATAAAACATACATGATAAATCAGAAAAAAAACAGATGCTTTATGATGGACATAAAACATCTGCTTTTAAGCTTCTAAGTTATGTTGTAATTTAGAAATCATTCTGATTATCATCGATAGCGAATGATCCGTTCTCAGAATCGTTAAAAACGTAGTATACTGCGTTGTCTTCCGGCTTGAGATAAAGATTAAGTGACTTAAGATCAGAAGCCTTATTTCCTGCATCTGTCCAAATCTTCTTAGCCTGCTTTACAAGATCTTCCTTATATACCTGCTTGCCAAAAAACTCAACATAAAAATCTGTCTTCATATACTTCCTCCTGTTACTTTTATTAACCATAACTACAGTGAATATATTACTTTTAAGAATATAAAATGTCAATATGCACATTTCACATTTTATAAATTAAAATCATTTCATTTTTCAACATTTTTGTCACTTGATGAATTCTCATCACCGGCGTCAGGTTCCTGATCATTCTTCTTATCCGCATTTTTATCAGCGGATTTTTCACGCTTCTGCTCGGCCTTCTGAGAGTTTTTCTGATGAATCATTTTTCGCTCTGACCTGTCAGGTTTTTCCTTTTCTTCTATCTTCTTAACAGATTCAATATCAAGTTCAAAGAAGAAGGTTACACCTGTTTCTGTATTGTAAACGCCGTAATTATTATTATGTTTTTTCATGATGGTCTCAACGATCGAAAGGCCGATTCCGGAACCGCCGTACTCTCTTGTTCTCGCACCGTCCTCCTTGTAGAACTTGATAAATACCTTATCAAGAGCCTCATCACTTATGTTCTTACCATCATTATATACATTAACACGAACCTTATGAGAATCCTCATCAATATCATACCAGACTCTGATGTTTCCACCCGGTTCAACATAATGGATCGCATTTGTAAGGTAGTTGGTAAATACCTCTTCTATCATGAATTCGTCGGCCCAGACATTTACCGCTTCCTTCTCCTCGAAGATCATCTTCGCATCTGCCTGCTCTATCATAAGCTTTGATGATTTGATGATCTCTCCAATAAGAGAATTAAGATCAAATCTCTGGATGGAAATGTTGTTCTCACCGAATTCAAGTTCATTCAGATCAAGAAGCTTCATAACAAGATTATTCATCTTGGAAGCCTCGTCAATAATAACATCACAGTAGAACTCCCTGCTTTCAGGGTCTTCCGATACATTATCCTTAAGTCCTTCCGCATATCCCTGGATAAGTGCTATCGGTGTCTTAAGCTCGTGAGATACATGCGAGAGGAATTCTTTACGCATATCGTCTATCTGGACCTTCTGGCGGATATCATTTTCAAGTTTATTATTGGCAGTCTTAAGCTCTGATATCGTATGCTCAAGCTTAACCGAAAGCTCATTCATACTCTTACCGAGCATTCCTATCTCATCATTTGATGTAACGCAGACCTTGGCATCAAAATCAAGGTTCGACATACGCTTTGCAATATGCGCCATCCTTACGATAGGTCTTGAGAATATCGTCGCAATAAGTATAACAACGAAAAGCTCAATCGCAATAAGTACGCAGAACACCACGAAGAACAGTCTGCTTACATATCTGTAAAGCTTTACAAGCCGTTCTACAGGACGTCTTATGATGATAGTATTTCCGTCATCTAAAACACCAATAAGCTCGTAGAAATCGTTATTAAAGCCTTCCTGATTAAATTCATTACTTGCGGTACTTCTGATGATATATTTATCCTTGGTATTTCCGATCCTTTCAAAATCATAGGTGTTAATAATATTTCTGATATTATTTGCAGCCGCCTGATCAAGAGCCACCGAATAAAATATCGTATAGGTCGTCTTATCAATGATAAAGATAAGCATATCCGGAGAATTGCCGCTGTCATTGTAAAGACGTTTGAGTCTCTCCTGGATCTCATCAGCACTCATGTTAAGAGTATCAGCCTCCAGAAAGAGCTTATTGCAGTAATCATAGGTTTCGACCAGACCTTCCTTGGTCTGTTTTCTGAAATATATCTCTATGATATTTCTGCTTATGATAAGGCCGAGGATAAGCGTAACGATGGTAACAGCCATAACGATAAATGCTATCTTCAGCCTTAAAGAATGTTTATATTTTAATCTGTAATCACCGATGGTAATCTTCATTATTCAGTCCCTGAATCTGTAATCAGATATAGTTTTGTGTCCGGTAAGCTTCGGTCATTTTCACCGGATCATATCTCGAATTTATAGCCGAGAGCCCAGATAGTCTTGATGTATT
The DNA here is from genome assembly GCA_900321215.1 of uncultured Eubacterium sp. Taxonomy (GTDB): domain Bacteria; phylum Bacillota; class Clostridia; order Lachnospirales; family Lachnospiraceae; genus Eubacterium_Q. The sequence goes on from ONVE01000013.1 coordinate 15,266, forward strand.
TACCCTTATCTCCAAGCTTTGCACGAAGCTTCTTAACATGAGTATCTATCGTTCTTGCATCACCGAAATAGTCATAATTCCATACATTGTTGAGTATCTTCTCTCTTGAAAGTGCAACTCCCTGATTCGTCATGAAATACTCAAGCAGCTCAAATTCCTTAAAGCTGAGTTCAATATCCTCACCATCTATCTTAACCTTATGGGCAGATTTATCTACATAAATGCCGCCTGCTTCAAGTATCGAATTGTCCTCGCTGCCCGTTCTTCGAAGTATTGCTTCGATCCTTGCAACAAGTATCTTCGGGCTGAAAGGCTTTGTGATATACTCATCAATACCAAGCTCATAGCCGCGAAGCTCATCCTTCTCGTCGGATTTTGCTGTAAGAAGTATTATCGGAACATCAGATATCTTTCTGATCTCCGTACAGGTCTCATATCCGTCCATCTTCGGCATCATGATATCCATAACTATAAGTGAGATATCTTTGGTATTAACAAATGTATTATATGCTTCTTCTCCGTCTGCTGCTTCTATAACAACATAATCATTTTTAACAAGGTAATCTCTGACGAGCTTTCTCATTCTGAGTTCATCATCAACTACCATGATCTTTACGTCACCCATTTCGAATCCTCCGATCTATCCGTACCTAATCCATAGAATAATATATTTTATAATAACACAATTCGAAAAGCTTAGTAATTCCTTTCACAGAATTATCATATAATAATTCATTTTTTTTCATTCTTTTTAGTATTCTTGCGTGATTCGAGGTATTTTTCGTATAGATCCGGCCTCTTGTCCCTGGTTCTTTTTTCCGCTTCCTCAAGACGCCATTTTTCAATATTCTTATGATGTCCTGAAAGGAGCACCGGAGGAACCTTAAGCCCCATATATTCCTCAGGTCTTGTGTACTGAGGATATTCAAGAAGATTGTCATAAAAGCTTTCATAGAGCGCACTGTCATCCTTGCCGAGGGCCCCCGGAAGAAGTCTTGTAACACTGTCCATGATAACTGCCGCAGGAAGCTCACCGCCGGTAAGAACGAAATCACCGATAGAAACCTCGGTCGGCTTTATCAGCTCTATGGCTCTCTCGTCGATTCCTTCATAATGTCCGCATAAAATGATGATGTCTTCCTCGTCCTTTAACTCCTCTGCCATCTTCTGATCGAAGGTTCTTCCCTGAGGAGTTGTGTAGAGTACACATGGTCTCTTCTTTGTCTCTGCTGTCTTTGCCACAGTTATCTCTGCTCCGGCAATATATTCATCATATGTAATGCCGCACTTTTCGAGGGCGCAGCAAAAAGACTCAAATACAGGTCTTGCCTGCATGAGCATTCCTGAGCCGCCGCCGTAGATATAATCGTCTATATGCTTATATCTGTTGTCAGCGAAATCCCTGATATTTATGGTATCAAGAGATACTATTCCTTTTTCCATAGCTTTTCCGGTAACACTTGATGAAAATATCATCTGCATCATTTCCGGAAAAAGCGTCAAAACCTGAAATCGCATATTTGTCCCTTTCACACAGTCTGGTGCAGCGATTTAAAGCATACCCTTAAGCAGCTTTACTGTCATTTTAGATTCGGTAATGTCAATATCTTTAATGAATTCGTCTACATCCGGTATCATTATCTCTGTTTTACCTGAAGAAGCCTTCTTCTCGTCGCTAAGCTCTACAACGTAGATTATATGCGCCGGAGATTCAAGATAATCCTTAAGCGTACCAAGAACCGTTCCATCCTCTTCTACAACTTCCATACCGATCATATCAGCAAGATAATACTCACCGTCATCTATCTCTATCGCATCCTCGCGGTCAACATAGAGTTCGCATTTGATATATTTTTCTGCCTCTTCTATACTGTTTATCTCATCAAATTTGAGTATTACCGTATTCTTGAAGAACTTGCATCCGCTGACTTTTACAGCCTTTTCTTCTTTTCCGCGTATAATATAACATTTCTCAAGATAATTAAATCTGTCATTATCATCCGTTGTAGGGAAAACACTGACTTCGCCCTTGATACCATGTGTTTTTGTAATAACGCCAATCCTGAATCTGTCTACCATACTACCTCCATAGTAAAGAATTGTCCGGATAAAATGATCTATCCGGACAATCCAAAAATGAGACTCTATTTAATATCTACAATAACCTTCTTGTCACCCTTTGAAGCAGCTGCTTTAACAACTGTCCTGATAGACTTTGCTATACGACCCTGCTTACCGATAACCTTTCCCATATCTTCAGGTGCTACTTTAAGCTCGATGGTTATAGTATCAGCATCTGTTGTTTCAGTAACAACTACCATTTCAGGTGAATCCACAAGAGATTTTGCAATGATTTCAACTAATTCCTTCATTAACAAATACCTCCGGATTTATTTCTCGATACCAGCCACCTTGAAAAGTTTTGCTACAGTCTCTGTTGGCTGAGCTCCGTTACCGAGCCACTTCTTAGCCTCTTCAGAATTAATATTGATCTCACTTGGCTGCTTGTTTGGATCGTATGTACCGATCTCAGCGATGCAACCACCGTCTCTTGGTGCTCTTGAATCTGCAACGATTACTCTGTAGTATGGATGCTTCTTGTATCCAATTCTTCTAAGTCTGATCTTTACTGCCATTTTAAATGACCTCCTGATATAATAAAATAAATATTTAAATATAACTTACGGCATGTAAGTTTATTATCGAATTTAGAATCCGAAAGGCATCATGCCTCTCTTCTTTTTCTTGCCCATAAGTCCGGACATCTGCTTCATCATTTTCCTTGATTCCTCAAACTGCTTGATAAAGCGGTTAACCTCAGAGATATCAACTCCCGCACCCTTTGCGATACGGTTCTTTCTGCTGACATTTATGATGTCAGGATTTGCTCTCTCTTCCTTGGTCATTGAGAAAATGATGGCCTTCGGCTTATTCATGGCATCCTCATCAATCTCAACATTCTTCATCTTGCTTCCCATACCCGGAATCATGTTAAGGATTGAAGAAAGGCCGCCCATCTTGTTCATCTGTTCCATCTGCTCGAGGAAATCATTAAAGTCAAATGTTGCCTTTCTGATCTTCTCCTCGACCTTACGAGCCTGCTCCTCATCTATAGCTTCCTGAGCCTTCTCGATAAGACTTTCGACATCGCCCATTCCGAGGATTCGGCTGGCCATACGGTCCGGATAGAAAAGTTCAAGATCTGTAAGCTTCTCACCCATTCCGGCATACAGTATAGGCTTTCCGGTAACAGCCTTGATTGAAAGTGCCGCACCGCCTCTTGTATCACCGTCAAGCTTTGTCAGTATAACGCCGTCAATACCTATCTCATCATTGAAGGTTGTTGCAACATTTACACTGTCCTGACCTGTCATGGAATCGACAGTAAGAATGGTATAATTTACAGGAACATTTGCCTTGATATCCTGAAGCTCTTTCATCATGTCTTCATCGATATGAAGTCGTCCTGCTGTATCTATAAACATAAGGTTTATATCATTTTTCTCAGCATGAGAAAGGGCTGCCTTAACGATATCGGCCGGTCTGTAGCCTGTTCCCATTGAAAATACAGGAACTCCTACCTTTTCACCATTTATCTCAAGCTGTTTGATAGCTGCAGGTCTGTAGACGTCGCAGGCAACAAGAAGACATTTACGTCCTTTGTTCTTGTACTGTCCTGCAAGCTTTGCAACAGTTGTTGTCTTACCTGCGCCCTGAAGACCGCACATCATAACAATCGTTACCTGGTTAGAAGGAAGAAGCTTTAACTCTGTAACTTCGCTTCCCATCAGGGCTGTCATCTCGTCACGAACGATCTTGATAACCATCTGTCCGGGATTAAGTCCCTTCATAACCTCTTCACCGATTGCCTTCTCGGTTACTGTTTTGATAAAATTCTTAACAACTTTAAAGTTAACATCGGCCTCAAGAAGTGCTCTTTTTACTTCCTTCATAGCCTCTTTAACATCATCTTCTGTAAGGACACCTTTGCTTCTCAGCTTCTTAAAAACATTTTGAAGTTTTTCGCTAAGGCTATCAAATGCCATTGTCTATCCTCCATTAAAGCAGTGAAACTACATTTTCAGCTGCATCTTCAAGTTTATCCAAAAGCCCGGCAAGCGCCGGATCACTGTTTTTATTCTTAATGGTCTGTGTTATCTCTCTAATGCTTTCCATTCCCTGTCTGGCGCTAAGAAACTTCTCAAGAAGATGAAGCTTCTCTTCGTAGCCCTCAAGGATCTTGTCGCATCTCTTGACCATATCAAATACGCCCTGTCTGGAGATATTATAGCTCTCAGCTATCTCCGAATACGATAAATCCTCGGAAATAACGTCACTGTAGATGCTTTTCTGATGCTCTGTCAGAAGCTCTCCATAAAAATCAAATAATAATGACTGCCTAACTATCTTCTCCATATGATCACACTCTTTACTCAGGGTATACTATCATTTGACACTTTGACTAATATAACTGATGGAAATGCCTTTGTCAAGTATTTTTTCTTGACAGACTATCTAGTTTATTGAAAAGCTGATAACCTTCCATTTCTTATCTATAAAGGCCATGACTATATCATACTGTTCCTTTACAGTTTCACCCTGCTCTTTATATTTTGCATCGATCGTAAAGCCGCATACACTTGTGAGACTTAATTCCTTATCAAACGTGCTCTTTATCTCATTCAGCCTTTTATCAGAGACAGTATATGCAGTGAGCTTTCTGATGGTAAGTCCGCGGTTCTTGATCAGCATCCTTGAATATGCATCCCTTAATTCTTTGATCTCCGCATCTGACTTTACACCTGCAGCAAAGCCGTCGATGATACTGTCGATATTTACACTGTTATATGCCTCAAAGAAATCTATTGTTTCGGAGATAATGTCGTAGAAATCCGCGTAGATTATCCACCATTTTCCATCCTCCTGAGTTCTCGCGGTTCTTAAGGTCACACGTCCCGGCATAACAACACCATCACAGTAATACTGGAATGTAACCTCGCAGATATAAGCCTTATCAAGATCAAGGGCAGAATTTATCTCCATGGAACGTAAATAATCGCCTCCAAGGGATTTCTTCTCCGTCACTTCATAATTCTGCACTCTGAAGACTTCAATGCCCGAAAAGCTCTTGATCCTGCTGTCTATAACATCGAAAAGCTCTGAGCTGTTATGTCCTCTCACGATATCATAGCAGGCAGCCGAGTCTCTATTGGACATGCCTTCAAAAAATGCATTTATGGCTGTCTCTCCATAGCTGCCGTCATCCTTTACAGTCTTTTTGCTGTTCTTTGAGAATAAAGATATAAGTACTATGATAAGAATAAGTGCAACTGCAGCGCTTCCTGCAATCACAGCGATTATAGTCTTCTTCGAAAGCTGCCTGGTTCCGGCAAGCTCAGTACCCGGAAGCTTTGTACCGTTTTCATCCACTTCAACAAAGTCTGCATCCAGAATATCATCAGCCTTATCCGGATACTCGTCTGCATCATAATACAGTACTTCATCCTTCTTACGTTTTTTCTCGGATTTGTCGGGTCTGTCTGTTTTTTCTGATTTGTCTGATCTGTCGGTTTTATCGGTATTACCTGTTTTTTCTGACTTATCGGAATTCTCAGAGTCATCCGATTCACCTAAGTCCAGAGACTTATCAGTTTTCTCAGCTTCTTCTGAAATATCTGCTTGTTCATATATTTCAGAATTGCCATTTTTTGTTTTATCATCTGACCTTTCTGACATACTGTTTTTATCAGATTTCTCTGAAGATTCACTCTTTATATCATCAGGCGCATTAACATCAATAACAACATCAGCCGCATCCTCCGCTTTTTCACTTGGAGATATAACAGGCTGACCGCAGTTACCGCATACTTTAGCTCCCGGTATTAATATCATTCCACAGTTACTGCATATCATTGCTATTTAACGCTCCTTTTTCTCGTTGTTTTCCTTCTTCTACCGGTTATGACATTCTTAACTCCTACAGGTCTCGGAGCCTTCCGAACTGCTTTTTTAGCCGGTTTTTTCTTTGCTCTTACACCTGTTTTTGTCTTTCTGAATGTCGTAACCTTCTCATCACTACTGTCACTGCCTTCATTAAAGATATTATAATCTCTCTCGAAAAGCAGCTCTGTGAACTGTTCCCTCAGCAGGTCATTATCTACCTTCTCTATCAGAAGCTTGGATATCTCCTTCTTGTTCTTTCCGGTACACTTCGGAAGATGATTCATTGCAAGAAGCTGGGATAATTCATTTCTCCAGAGAAGCTGAAACTGATTTGCAAGCTTCACCTTCGGACAGAGAGCTGCATTTCTGATAACTTCTACTTTGATCCTGCTGCTTTCTCTCTCACTTTGAGAGATATCATTTTCCGCTTCGTTACAACCTTCTTCCGAGATACATATAAGTCCCCAGTAATCCGGAATATGCTCTGCAGCATGTGCAGCATGGCTCTTACCAATCACAAGATATGAATAGTCACAGTACTTATCATAATCCTTAATCTGGGCCGGAAGCCTTTCATACGTGTCGCTGTCAGACTTTATCTCAAAGCCTGTAATAGCGCCCTCTATAACCCCAAGAACATCCGCTCTTGATTTTAAAATGACCTTCTCTTCAATTATACGTATCTTATCAAAATATTCATCGAGGAAGTCAAAAAGAGGCTCCCGCATATCTTTATCTAACATATATTTTCCCGAAATGTTATTTACCTGCTGCAAAAATCTTTCATATACACAAATAGGTCTACACTTGGCAGACCTATTTGCTTTATTTGATATTTAAAATATTTAGTTTGTTACAGCACCTACAATCATCCACTTACCGTCGATCTTAGCAACGATGATGTTATAGGTGAAATCTTGTGAATTCGTCTGACCCATTGCTTCAGCTGTAAGAGTACCTTTAACAGTAACCTGTCTTACTTCATCCATTGTAAATGAAACTGAAAGACCCTGATCAGTAAATGAATCCTTAACTCTCTGAATATCTGAAGCACCAACAGCGCCTCCTACATCATACGTAACACCTGAGAATTTGATCTTAACTCCCATACCGCTGAAAAGCTGGAACATCTGCTTAATAGTTGCAACGTCCTCATCCTTTGCAAGTTCAGACGGGAAAAGAGATACAAGCTTATCACTGTCAAGCTCTTCAAATGCTTCAATAAACTCCTGAGCTACGCCCTTAGGTGAGTTACTTGCACCGTCTCTGAAGAAGAGGAAATAACAAATAACACCAATTGCACAAACAGCTACAAGTGCTATAGCAATTATAGCGCCTGTCTTATTCTGTACTCTTGCAGGCTCTACATATCCGCCGCCCATAGGACCATTTGGTGCTCCGCCATATGGAGCATTATTATATGGATCCTGTCCGCCGTACATATTTCCATCTGCAGGATTTCCGCCGTACATATTTCCGCCTGCTGCAGGATCAAAGCCCATTGGATCAGGCTGATCTACAGGATGTCCCGGAGCCTTTGTTCTGTCATAGATTCCACCGACATAATCTGTATCCTGAACTTCTCCGGCAAGCTTATATGGATTTGATGCCGGCTGAGTTGTTCCACAATTCTCGCAGAATGAAGCTCCATCAGGAAGCTCTGCTCCGCATGTTACACATTTTGCCATTTTAAAAATTTCCTTTCTAACCTTCACACAATCGATTAATCATCGAAATCAACTACGTACCAGCTGCCGCCGATCTTAGCACAGATCATAGTAACCTCTTCTGTTTCCTTCTCGCCCATAAACTCCATTGAAAGTTCTGCTGTAACCTCTGCTACGTCATCCGCCTTAAGGCTGTATCTCGAATCAAGTTTGTTGATCCAGCTGTTCTTTTCACTGCTGTCAATTTTACTTTCTGATACCTTGCCAACATTCATCTTAAGTCCCATGTCTTTCATTGCTGAGAAGGTTGATGCAGCTGATGCAATATCACCTGTATCACGCATTGACTCAGGAACACACTTAAGCATTCTGTCTGTATCAAAATCTGCCAAAGCATCGCAGAAGCTTTCAGCTACTGCAACAGCTGATCCCTGGCTTACCTTATCCTTGAAGAAAAGGAAATATGCAAGCACGCCAAGTCCTGCTACAAGCACTATACATCCAATGATAATACCGATCTTCTTGCCATTTCCACCCGGAGCCTTAGCAGGAGGTGCACCAAACTGGCCCTGTCCCTGTCCGTATGGATCATATGGCTGCTGGAACTGATCATAGCCCTGCTGCTGATACTGGCCGTTAAACTGGCCCTGCATCTGCTGATCAGCACCCTGTGGAAATCCGTAGCCGCCCTGTGGTGCCTGCTGCTGATATCCATTGTAAGCACCCTGTGCCTGCTGCTGATATCCGTTATAAGCGTCTGCGCCCTGCTGCTGATATCCGTTATAGGCATCCTGTGCCTGCTGCTGATATCCGTTGTAAGCATCTGCGCCCTGCTGGTATGCATTATATGCACCCTGTTCCTGTGTTAACTGCGCGCCGCAAACGTTACATGTAACAGCATCATCGCTGAGTGCAGCACCGCAAATAGGACAATTTTTCATAAATCTCCCTTACCTTTCATTAAACCTTATTAACCTCTACTTCTACAGCAAAATGATGATCTCATTCCGCCGTTCCTGACAGATCAGCTTTAGACATCTGAAATATCAGAATTTTATGCATAATAAGGCATAAAACTTCTCTCTACATATTTTAGCGATCAGTTCTATGTCTTATATGTATAACTTTTAAAACGCCCGGGAAACCGGAAAATGATTACTCAGCAAGATATGGCTTGATTGTCTCAATGATCTCGTCCATATTGTCCTCTGAATAGATGTTGAGATCGATAGGCTTTGAAATGTCAAGGCTGAAAATACCCATTATTGACTTCGCATCGATAACATATCTTCCAGAAACAAGATCAAACTCTGCTGATGAAAAACCACTGATGTCATTTACGAATGATTTAACCTTATCGATTGAATTAAGTGAAACCTTTACTGCCTTCATTGTTAGATCCTCCACTACATTTTTATTTAAAGATTTGTAAATGATGACAAGCAAAAAAACGCACATGAGAATATGCGTATCGATGCCATTTACATATTTACTCCCTTTATGTTAATATAATAAAAATAAATCAAATGTTTGTCAACTAAAATAGCTGTTAAAACTGTTGATTTGTCTATTATTTATATATATGAATGGAGATACCCGCTAGTTATGTCTGATATTTTAAAAAACAAAACAGTATACATCCTGACACTTGGATGCAAAGTAAATAAATATGAATCCGATGCAATGCTGGAGGAGCTTAAAGCCGCAGGCTGCATTGCATTAAACGGTACAGGAAACGAAGGACAGACCGCCGATATCTCGATCGTAAACACCTGCTCGGTTACAAATATCGCCGACAGGAAATCCCGCCAGATGCTTCACAAGGTTAAGAAAATGAATCCGGGCACAGTTGTCGTAGCCGTCGGCTGCTACGTTCAGGCTGCCGCCGACACTCTTCAGAATGATGAGTCGGTTGATATCGTTGTCGGAAATAACCGTAAGAAGGATATCGTCAGGATCATCGAAGAATTCTTCGAAGGTAAAGAGGTTGAGGATAACCTTATCGATATAAATCACGATAATACTTACGAAAACCTGAGCATCACCAAGCCTTCTGAAAAGACCAGAGCTTATATAAAGATCCAGGACGGCTGCAATCTCTTCTGCACCTACTGCATCATTCCTTACGTCAGAGGACGTATTCGCAGCAAATCCGTAGAGGATGTAATAAATGAAATGAACTCTCTCGCCGATAACGGAATCAAAGAGATAGTCCTTACCGGAATCAATCTCTCATCTTATGATGATAACGGCCGTGATTTTAATTATCTTCTAAAGGAATTTAAGAGAGTTTCAGATAAGATAAAACGTATCAGGCTCGGTTCCCTTGAGCCGCGAATGATAACAGAAGAATTTGTAGAGATAATTAAAAATGATGAGCGCTTCTGCCCTCATTTCCATCTCTCTCTTCAGAGTGTATGCGATAATACACTTAAACGTATGAACAGGCATTATACTGTAGATGATGTTAAGGCAGAGATAGCTCTTCTCAGACAAAACTTCGACCGTCCGGCGATAACCGCTGATATTATCGCAGGCTTTGCCGGCGAGACCGAGGAGGATTTCAATACCACTCTCGATAACCTTACAGAGCTTAAGCTCTATGAAACTCATGTATTTAAGTTTTCAAGACGTAAGGGTACCGTCGCTGACAAGCTGCCCGGCCAGCTCACCGAGAAGGTTAAGGCTGATAGAAGCGACAAGCTCATCCGCATCAGCAGTGTAAATCAGGCCGCCTTCGAAAGAAGCTTTAAGGGCGAGACGATAAATGTCCTCGTTGAAGAGATCATAGAAAAAGAAGGCACTGCTTACTTCCGCGGACATACTGAAAGATATATGCTTGTGGATGTAAAATGCAGTGATGTTGTGAAGGATGAAAATGCGGCGGATTTCATCAATCAGATTATTTCTGTGGTGTATTAAAATGCTGATCTGCATCTATATGTAATGCGTTGTAAAACAAATAATTCTTTATAGAATTATGTAAGTTAATAATATAAGCCGCCCTGTGATATATCCACTCAGTCGTAGATGAAATACTCCTTCGTGGATACACACAGGGCGGCTATTTACGTTGTGTAAATAAATATAATGATTATTTATTCATACTTTCTTTGTATTCTTAGATTACAGCTTTTCAAAGGTTTACTTTGATGATTCTATTGTGATCTAAGTTTTTTTGTATGTGTTTTAAATCGTATTAATATTGATGTTTGCGATAGCATTTAATACACATAGGGTGTGGCTATGGTGTGTATTAATGGATCGCTTATAATGATATCTTCTTGTCGAGGAGATATCCGCAGGCGAAAGTACATATAGCCGCAAAGAAAAGCGACAGTATGTAGCTTGGGATATTCTCTATCATATTGTTAATGAAGATGCTTCCTGTATTTGCGTCAAGCTTAGGAAGAGCCTTGTTGATTCCTGAATGGATAATAAGCATAATAATTATTATCACAACACTGTAAACTCTCTGAACTCCATTTTTCCTTGAAAGAAGCGCACTGATAGATGCTGCAAGATATGCAAACGAATAAAACATAAGTACGCTGAATACAAGGCTTACAACAAATGAGAAGAAAGCAGCCATTATATCATCTGTTGATGTATTAAGGATTCTGGCAGCCGCTTCTACAATTGATGCTTCTGATGAATACTTTGAGAGAAGTATCTTCAGGTCAATTCCGGCAAGTATGATGAAAAGTATAGCCGAAATGATAAGCTCGAAAAGACCTACAAGAATTTTCGAAAAAATGATCTTGTATGTTGAAATCGGCGTCAGAAATACCATATATCCGGTTTTATCTCTTAAGTCATGGCTATAGCTCATGAGACCGAGAAGCCATATTGCAAAGTATACAACCGATGTACCAAGAACAAGAAGGAGTATTCCATATCCGACAAATCTTGTATTATCTCCGATTATTCCAAAGAGGAATACGAGCTCTGCTGCTCCGAGAATACTTGCAAGTATTATCAGAGTAAGTTTGTTTCTGATTATTTCATATTTCATTGTCTTAAGCATTTCCGGTCACCTCCTAATATACAACATCAGCATAGATGTCTCTGTACATATCTGACATAGTCTTTCCATACTGATCTCTGAAGGTTGAAGTATAACCGGCAACAACAAGATGTCCCTGCTTGATGAAAAGAACATAATCCGCTACCTTCTCAAGATCGTCAATGATATGGCTGGAAATGATAACTGCAGAATCTCTTGTAATACCTTCAATGATAAATCTGAGCACATCCTCTCTCGCTATCATATCGATACCGTTGAGCGGCTCATCAAGCATCAGAAGCTTTGGGTTACGCGATACATTTAAGGCAACCTTAAATTTGGCCATCATACCTGTTGAAAATGTCTTCAGCTTATCTTTTGGATTCAGCTTCATTCTCTGCATAGTATAATAGAATTTATCCATATTAAAATCAGTAAAGAAATCCTGATAATACTTTGCAGCCTGAAGGCCTGTCATATAAGAATAAAAATACGGCTCGGTCGGCATGTAAGCTATCTCACTCTTATGCTTTATCTGAAGCGGTTCTTCATCAACATATACATTACCTGCTGTAGGCTTGATAAGTCCGCCAAGAGTCTTCATTAAAGTTGACTTACCGCTTCCGTTCGGCCCGAGCAGCGCATAGATATGCCCCGGCTCAAACTGAAAATTGAAATTCTCCAAAGCGACCTTGGAGAAATAACTTTTACCTAAGTTTTCACACCTGATCATCTTTCTTCTCCTTACCCTCTCTCCTGCAAATTACAGAATTAAATCTACGAAAAACATCATTAATGATTATCACCCATAAACCATAACATATAAATCAATTCATGAATCTTTTACTTTGATATATCTCTGCAATTCACAAACATATAAATACTTTTTTATTATAAATAATTTCCACATAATGTAAAGTTAAAATGTTTTTAAGATTTTTTTCATTGTTTTAAAAAAAGTACTTGCTTTTTTCAGACCTCTTTGTTATTATAACAAACGGTTCGTTGGTCAAGAGGCTAAGACGCCGCCCTCTCACGGCGGAATCAGGGGTTCGATTCCCCTACGGACTACAC